>DASUBK010000356.1:0-4860 GCA_035763305.1 Terriglobales bacterium
AGCGAGGGATCTGTTGCAGTCACCCACCGCGCAGGTCGTGTCTACAGCAGATCCCTCGCTGCGCTCGGGATGACGGCAATGTCGGGGCTGGACAGAGTTGCCAGGCGAACGCCGCGCCGCTGCATCTAAAATCATCGTCTATGGCGAACGACCAACTTCTCTCCGGCGAGCGGCTGTACCTGGGCGTGGACATCGGCGGCACCAAGGTCGCGGCGGGCCTGGTGGACGCGCAAGGGCAGATTCGCTTCAAGACGCGCACGCCCATGTCTCCCAGCGGGACGGCGGACGAAGGCTTGCAGGCGGTGCGCACGGCGGTGGAGACGGTGCTGATCGCCAACCCCGATGCCAAGGTGAACAGCATCGGCGTCGCCTCGCCGGGCCCGCTCGATCCGCGCACCGGCATGGTCCTCAACTCTCCCAATCTTCCCTGCTGGCGCGATTACGCGCTGGTTCGCAACGTGGAGCAGGCGTGCAAGTTGCCGGTGCACCTCGACAACGACGCCAATGCCGCCGGACTGGCGGAGGCGCTGTGGGGCGCCGGCCGGGGCCACAACGCCGTGTTCTACGCCACCATCGGCACCGGAATCGGCACCGGGCTGGCGCTGAACGGGCACGTCTACCACGGGCGCACCGGCAACGCGCTCGAGGGCGGGCACATGACCATCGACTACAAGGGCCCGCGCTGCGAGTGCGGCAAGCTGGGATGCATCGAGGCGCTGGCAGCGGGGCCGGCGATCGCGGCGCGAGCTCGCGCCAAGCTGCAGGCGGGCGCGAAGTCGATCATGAAGGAACTGGCGGGCGGGGAGATCGCAAACGTGACCGGCGAAACGGTGGGCGCCGCGTTCGCCCAGGGCGACGCCGTCGCCAAGGAGGTGTTGCGCGAGACCGCCGACCTGCTGACGGTGTTCTTCGGCAACATCGTGGACGTGCTGGAGCCGGAGATCATCGTGGTCGGAGGCGGCGTGGGCGAGCTCATCTCGCAGTGGTTTGACCACATCCGCGAGAACCTGCCCAGGTGGGCGATCAACCAGCGCTGCGCGGAAATTCCCCTGGTACTGGCGCGCTACAAGGCGGACGCCGGCATCGCCGGCGCGGCGGCGCTGTGCATGGCGGAAGAGAAGAATTGAGGATTTCAGATTTCAGATTGAAGATTGGCTTGGAGTCGGATTGGGATGGGCTCTTTGTTGTCATCCTGAGCGAAGCGAAGGATCTGTGTATTTTGTTGGCGAACAGGAATGCAGATCCCTCGCTTCGCTCAAGATGACAACTTGCTGTAGCCGACCGGCAATATTCAACTTTCAATATTCAATTCTTCGGGTCCTGAAAAGGCCCGCGGGGCAATGACAATCTTCAATCTGAAATCTTCAATCTTCAATTTCAAAGAAAGACGGCCGCGGATCACTCCGCGGCCGCTGGTTGTTGGAGCGCACACGTCCTCGCGTGGGATTACGGCTTGTAGCTGGACTCGATGAAGCGGTCCACGTCGTCGTGCAGCTTCTTGCGCTGCGCGTCGTCGATGTACACCATGTGCCCCGACTGGTAGTAGGCGAAGCTGACGTTCTTGCGGATCTCGGGCTCGAACTGCGCGTGCGCGATCGTCTCCTCGATGCCGTTGAACGGAGTCGCCAGGTCGTAGTAGCCGCACACCACCAGCAGTTTCAGGTAGGTCTGCTCGGTCATCGCCGCGCGCAGGACTTCCATCACCTGGGTGTTGCCGGTCTGGTCCCAGGGACGCACGTTGCCGCTCACCTGGAAGTACTTGTCGTCGTCCTTCCAGCCGAGCTCGCGGCGCACGTAATCCTGGAACGCGCCCACGAATGCGCCTTCGTACGACGCCTCGCTGGGATCGTAGGTATCGCGCTCGCCGGCGGCATCCACGTCCATGCCGAGGAAGCGCGAGTCGAGACGGCCGACGGTCTTGCGCTGGTCGCGCATCAACTCCTTGAACCAGCGGAAGGGCTGGATGCGCAGGTTGGTCTGCTTGATGTAGTCGGGCTTGAGGCCGGTATAGTGCGCCAGGTCCTGGACGACTTTGTTGTACTCGTCGGGCGTGAGCTTGTCGCCTTTCTCCAGCGCCTGCGCGTACTCGCCGTGCGCGAAGTCGCGCGCCCGTTGCGCGATCTGGTCCACCGGCAAGCTCTGCAGGTCCTGCGGCAACAGCTTGTGATACCAGGCGGACATCACGTAGGTCGGCAGGAAGAAGATGGAACGATCGTCGCCGCCCCAGTTGGAGAACGCCACCGCCGAGACCAGCACGATGCCGTTGAGGTACATCTGGTGGCGCTCCTGGAGAACGCCGGCGAGTTCGGCGGAGCGCGTGGTGCCGTAGCTTTCCCCGATGAGGAACTTGGGCGAGGCCCAGCGCTCGTTGCGGGTGATGTAGTTGTAGATGAAATCGGAGAACCAGTTGGCGTCCTCGATGATGCCGTAGAACTGGGAGCGGTTCTGACCGGCGACCGGGCGGCTGAAGCCCGTGCCGATGGCGTCGATGAACACCAGGTCGGTGGCGTCGAGGAAGGACTCGTTGTTGTCCACGTAGCTGTAGGGCGCGGGCATGCCGTGGCCGTCGGAGGTCAAAACCACGCGGCGCGGCCCCAGTCCCATGTGGGTGAACAGCGACGCCGAACCCGGGCCGCCGTTATAGACAAACGAGACGGGGCGCTTGGCGGCATCGACGCCGTCCTTGGTGTAAGCGACATAAAACATGGTCGCCTTGGGCGTGCCGTCATCGGCCTTGATGACGTAGGTGGCGGCGGTGGCGGTGTAGTTGATGGTCTGGCCGCCGATGCGCGCGGTGTGGTGCGTGACCGAACTGCGCTCCTCGGGCATGTGCGGGGGAGCGTTGCCCTCGGCGGGCGACCTCATCTCCGGGTTCTGCTCGCGCGGTTGCTGCTGCCGCTGGGCGCCGGGAAAGCCCTGGCGCTGCGCCTGCGGCGTGGTGATCTGTTCCTGCTGCGATTGCTGCTGGGCGGGCGGCGCCTGCGGCGGTTGCGCCGGCGGTTGCTGCGTGCGCCGCTGCGCCGACGCGGTTCCCACGGCCAGCAGGACCGCTGTCGCCATGGCGGCAACATCTTTTCTAGTCATTGCTCCCCCTCCAAGAGATAAAAATTCGCTGCCAAGAGCCGGAAATGATACAGCGGCCCTCGCGCAACGCGGAGGAGCTTTGCATTACTTTACAAAGCCGTCAGCCATCAGCCGTCAGCCAGACGGATTTCTCTTCTGGCTGAAAGCTGATGGCTGAAAGCTGATGGCTGGTTTTACCGCGGCGAGCCGTTGTAGCCCTGCTGGTAGCCGGCAACGAAGCCCTGGCGATACATCTGCTTCCACTGACCTTTATCGCCATACGATGAATTGTAGCCGGGGGTGTCGTCGTACTTGTCGCTGTGCTGCGGACGAGCGCTGTGGCCCGACTGGCGATCGCGTGCGCCTTCCGTCAATCCATCCTGGAAGCCGCGCTGGTAGCCGGCATTCTGGATGCCGTAGCCGCCGTTCCCCGGGTATCCCGGCTGGCCGTACACGGGATAGTTCTGCTGCGGATACTGCTGTCCGTAGACCGGGTAGTTCTGCTGCTGCCCATAACCCACCGCCTGGTCGTAAGCCTGCTTGTAGCCCTGGCGATAAGCGTCCTGGTACTGGCCGAAGCTGATGCCCAGCGAGGCGTCGTACCCGGGCGTCGTCTTGTAATTGTCGCTGATGCGGCTGCGCCGGCCCTGCTGCGCCGCGCTTTGGCCGTCAATCTGTCCCTGCTGCGCGCCGCGCTGGAATGCGACTTGCAACCCGTTCTGCGCCGGATACCCCGGCTGCCCATAAACAGGATAGTTCTGCTGCGGATATTGCCCGCCATAAACCGGGTAATTGTCGGTTTGCCCGTAGACCGTGCCCGCGGGACGGCAATCATCGCCATCGGAATCGCAAGCCTCGTTCGGCCCGTTGGGATTGTTGCCGGCGGTGGCGCTGAATCCCTGCTGGTATCCCTGCATATACGACTGGCGATAGATCTGCACGTACTGGTCGTGGGGGATGCCGGAGAGCCCGCTGTAGCCCGGCGCGTCCTTGTACTTGTCGGTCTGCGTAGGACGGAAGCTGTGCCCCGACTGCTGGTCGCGCTGCCCGTCGCGCATGCCGTCCTGCATGCCGCGCTGGTAGGCGACGTTCTGGCCGTTCTGCTGCGTGGTGCCTACTGAGGTGCCCGGCTGTCCCCATCCGCCGAACGGTCCCGTCTGCGCGCCGGCCGCCAGGGCCGCACCGAGTAAGAGCGCCGTCGAAAGAGCAATGGTTCGTAGTGACATGACAATCCCTCCGCTCCGGGCGCTGCCGCGCCCTAAGTCGTGCACTGGATTCAGGAAGTGCTGTTAGTTGGAATCCGCGGAGCGGGCCCGCCGTTGCACCGCAAAGAAAGGGATTGAGGGCAACCCCGGGAGAGAACTTGGCGATTGAGTGATTGAGTGATTGAGTGATTGGGTGATTGGGCGACTTGGCGATTGGGTGATTGGGTGATTTGACTGCCCTCCGGAGCTAGCCCAATCACCCAATGAATCAGTGCACCGCCGCTAACCCGGTGGGATTAAGCACCGTCGAGGCGAAGGGCGAGCCTTTGACTTCCGCCATGCTGCTGCCGCTGAGCTTGAAGACGGAGACGCTGCCGCCGCCCGAGTTGGCGACAAAGACGAAGCTGCCGCCGTTGTCGATGGCCACGCAGGACGGATTGGCGCCGACGGCGAAGGGCGAGCCGCTGGCCGCGCTCAGCGCGCCGCCGCTGCCGATGTTGAACACCGACACGTTGTTCGATCCGGAATTGGCCGCGAAGAGGAACTTGTCGTGCGCGGCGACATACACCGGGGCGGTTCCGGCGGCGAAGGG
>DASUBK010000357.1:0-2407 GCA_035763305.1 Terriglobales bacterium
GGTTCCAGGGGCAGACGTCCTGGCAGATGTCGCAGCCGAAGACGTTGCGCCCGATGCCGGCGCGGAACTCTTCCGCGATCGTGCCCCGCTTCTCGATGGTGAGATAGGCGATGCAGCGGGTGGCGTCCATCTGGTGCGGGCCCACAAAGGCATCCGTCGGGCAGGCATCGAGACAGCGGGTGCATCTGCCGCAGCGGTCGGGCGCCGGCAGGTCCGGCTCCAACTCCAGCGAGCTGAGGATTACGCCGAGAAAGAGCCACGAGCCGAGGCGCTGGTTGATGATGCAGGTGTTCTTGCCGATCCAGCCCACGCCCGCGTATTTCGCCCACACGCGCTCCACCAGCGGGCCGGTGTCCACGTAGGAGCGGGTTTCGCAGCCGGGTTCGGCTTCGCGCAGGCGGGCTTCGACGTCGCGCAGGCGGCGCAGGACGGCGTCGTGGTAGTCCTCCTGCGACCAGGCGTAGCGTGAAACCCAGCCGTGATCGCCGGGTGCCGGTACCCGGTTGCGGGTGTCGGTTCCTTCGATGTTTTCCGCTGGCGACTGGCGACTGGCGGCTGGCGACTGAATCGATTTCGGCTGCGCGGTGTTGTAGTTGATGGCGCAAACAACCACCGAGCGGGCCCAGGGGGCGACGGCGGCGAGCG
The DNA here is from genome assembly GCA_035763305.1 of Terriglobales bacterium. Lineage (GTDB taxonomy): Bacteria > Acidobacteriota > Terriglobia > Terriglobales > Acidobacteriaceae > DASUBK01. Next base: position 646 of record DASUBK010000357.1, read on the forward strand.
ATGCGCGCTTGAGCTCGCCGGAGTCGGTGCGGGACTCCAGGTAGCGCATCTCGCCGGCGCGGCCCGCGGCGATCCACTGGGGAAAGTAGGCGAGCTCGGGCGAGTCGGCGACAGCGGCGATGCCGGCGGCATCGAAGCCGGCTTCGGCGGCCAGGCGCTTGACCAGCGCGGAGATCGAAGCGAGGGCGGGCACTGGAATCATTATCGCAGGCGCCGGGCGCTCGGATTGCCGAATTGCCGAACTGCGGAATTGCCGAATTGTGACCGGAGGCACGGCCGCTTTCGCCGATGAACGCTGATGTTTGTCTCCATCCCGGGTCAGCGTAGATCCGCGAAGTCAGCGGTTTGCCGGCAATTCGCCAATTCCGCAGTTCGGCAATCCGGCAATCCGGCTCGTGCGGCCGTCACTCGGGCTAGTGACGCACCTCACAGCCAGCAGTGGCATGCAGAAGGCATCTTGCCCTAGGGTGGATTCCGTCCATTGCGGTCCGCCCGCGAGGTAAGGGCGATGCTGAAACGCCGCGAACGCTTCCGTATCGACAAGATCAAGCCGTCCAAGCAGGACCCGGCGGCCCGCATCGGCAACTTCAATGAGGTCTACCAGGGCTACACCCCGGAGATGGCCATCGAGCAGGCCTCGCGCTGCCTCTATTGCGACCACTCGCCCTGCAACAAGGGCTGCCCGCTGCACAACGACATCCCCGCCGCCATGTTCCTGCTCAGCCAGGGCGACTTCATCGGCGCCGCCCTGAAGTTCATGGAGACCAGCAATTTTCCCGACGTTTGCGGGCGCATCTGCCCGCAGGAAAAGCAGTGTGAGGGCGCGTGCGTGCTGGCGGCGCGCGACGCCTCGGTGTGCGTGGGCAAGCTGGAGTCGTTCGTCCTCGATTACGTGCGCCGCAACTACGGCTACCCGCTGCGCGACAAGGCGCCCGACACCGGCATGCGCGTGGCCATCGTCGGCGCCGGACCGGCCGGCCTCGCGGTCGCCGAGGAACTGTGCGTGAAAGGCCACCAGTGCACGGTATTCGACATGTGGCCCCATCCCGGAGGGCTGCTGCTCTACGGCATCCCCAATTTCAAGCTGAACAAGGAAATCATCTTCAGCAAGGTCGAGTACCTCGAACGCATGGGTGTGAAGTTCGTCACCAACTATCGGGTCGGCAAGGACCACCCGGTGGACGACTTCCTCAAGACCCAGGGCTTCGACCTGGTGTTCCTGGGGTACGGCGCCATCAAAGGCTCGGTGATGAAGATCCCGGGCGAGGACACGCTCAAAAATATTTACCAGGCGACCGAATACCTGGTGCGCGGCAACCTGCCCAAGGAACTGCTGCCGGAGTACTGGCAGGACTCCGACGACCCGCGGCCGCATCACGAAGGCAAGGTGACGGTGGTCGTCGGCGGCGGTGACACGGCGATGGATTGCGTGCGCACCGCGCGGCGTTTGAATCCCGATCAGAAGGTCATCTGCATGTACCGGCGCACGGAAGTGGAGATGCCGGGCCGCTACGAGGAGCGCATTAACGCGCGCGAAGAGGGCGTGCAGTTCGACTGGCTCACCGCGCCGGTCAAGTTCATCGGCGACGAGCAGGGCCGGGTCAAGGCGGCGGAATGCATCCGCATGCGCCTGGGCGAACCGGACGCGAAAGGGCGGCGCTCGCCGGTGCCTATCGAGGGATCGAACTTCGTCTACGAATGCGACACGGTGGCGCTGGCCATCGGCTACAACCCGGAGACGGAGATTCCCGAGACTACGGAG
>DASUBK010000358.1:0-9371 GCA_035763305.1 Terriglobales bacterium
CGCGGTCGGGTGAGGGCCAGAAGCCGTTCTTCCCCTGCTCTTGGCCACAGAGATCCGTCGCGATATGCGACCTTTAACCAGGTCTAGCTCGACCACTTCAGAAGTGTTCCACAGCGTGACGTATGCTCGGGTCAGATTCGCCGCAATGGCATACGGGAATGCGGCCGGGACCCACTCATTCGTACTCACATCAAACCGGTGCACCACCTGGCCGCTGGCCGCGTCGAGTTCCAGCACGTCATCGGAGTAGTTGTCGCAGACCAGCAGCACCTCTTTGCCGCCGACGGTCGTAACCGCCAGCCCCGCGGGGAAGGGAACCTGCGTCCCCTGCGGGATCGCGTGCTCGGCGATGTGCGCGATCTTCTTTCCCGCCGCGATCGGCTGCGGCGCGATGGCAAAGAACTCCGCCGGCGCCACCTTGCCGTTCTCGAAGCTGTACACCGCGATCCCGTTGCCGGTGGCCTTCACCGCCGCATCGGCAGTCGGCCGCGTGATCGATCCCACCGACGCGAACAGCCGCTTGCCGTCGCTGCTGAACGCCAGCCCCTGGAAGTATGTCTGGTGCTGGTCGTAGCGCAGCCGCGGGTCGGGGAAGTAGGCGATCTTGTTGCTCGCCACATCCAGCACGGCGATACTCTGCGCCAGTTCCGTGTCCTCGCCGCCATAGCCGTCCTGCAAAAAGGCTACGTACTTCTGGTCCGGACTGACCACCGCCGTGGCGGTGAAGCTTCCGCCGCGCTGCGGCGCTCCCGGCACCGGCTCGAGGATCACTTTGCTGGAAGGCAGATGGACGGTGCGCTGCTGCGCGCCGGCCATACCCGCCAGCAGGAGAACGACTGCGGCTGCAATGGATTTCATAATCGGGCCGAAAGGATACCAGTTCCCAGTTCGTGGTTGGTAGGCCCCGGCGCCCTCGCCGGGGCGGTCGCCTGCGCAATCCAGTGTCACGTAGCCGCAGGCGCCCTCGCCTGCGGCCCGGTAACGGCCCAAAAAAACCGGCGGTGGATTTCTCCGCCGCCGGGCTCATCGAGCTTGCGCTTCGACCGGTTAGAAGGTGAACCGCGCGCCGAATTGGAACTGGCGCACCGTGGAGCCCACGCGGTCCTGATTGTTCGCCTGGATCGCCGCTCCGAACAGCGCGTTGTAGGTCATCGGAACCACCGAACCCGCCGCGTACGACGACGGCGTGCTGGGGATCGAGTACAACGTCGTGTTCACCGAAGTGACGTCCAGGTGGTTCGACAGATTGAAGCCGTCCACCAGGACCTGCAGCGTCTTGCCCTCGCGGATGGTGAAGGTGCGCGCCAGGCGCAGGTTGCCGAAGGCCGTGGTCGGCATGCGGAACCCGTACTTGGGCAGGTTGGGAAGGCGGAAGACTCCGCCGTCGCCCAGCAGGCCGGTGTTGGTGCGCTTCAAGGTTCCCACCTGCGGAGCGTTGCCGGAAATCGAGCCGTTGAGCGGCGCGCCCGAGGTGATGCCCATCATCGGCGACACCTGGAAGCCGTTCACCAGCGCGTTCAGCACCCGGCTGCCGCTGTTGATCCGCGGCTGGTATACCGCCGCGAATCCGAAACGATGCCGGATGTCGAAGCTGGAGGTGCCGTAATCCACTTGCGGGTGGAACGGGTCCACCACGCTCATCGACGTCGCGCCGGTGCCCCCGTTGGGATTGGTGTCGGTCGTGCGCGCGTGCGTGTAGCTGGCCTGCAACTGCAGCCCGTTGGTCAGGCGGCGGTTGATGGCGAACACTTGCCCGTCATACCGCGACTTGCCCACGTACTCCAGGCTGTTGATGTTGTTGAACGCCGTGTTGGGGCGGCTTCCGGTGTAGAAGGGGAAGGTCGCCGTCTGCCCGTCCAGCGGCCCGCCGCTGAACGAGTAGGTGATGGTGTTGCTCGTCGCGCTCAGGTTGCGGTCGAAGATCATCGGCAGATCGCGCCCGATGCTCAGCAGGTAGGAGAACGACACCACGGTGTTGTGCGTGATTTCCCGCTCCACCACCAGGTCCGCCTCGTGCGCCAGCGGGTTGCGCATCGCGCCGTACACGTTCAGCGCCGGAGCCGCGCCCGAGGGCAGCGCGTTGGCCAGCACGTTGGGGTAGAGCGGCGCCCCTGACGAACTGGCCGAGATGTTGCCGGTGCTGAGCTGGCTCTGCGGCGAGCCGGTGCCGGTCAATTCGTTGGAAATGTAGGAATTGATCACCCGGCCGAAGTACATGCCGTAGCCGCCGCGTACCACCGTCTTGCCGTCGCCCAGCACATCCCAGGCCACGCCCACGCGCGGCGCCAGGTTGTTGTTGTCGCTCGGCGTTACCCCGGTGGCCGGATAGTTGCTGTTGGGCCAGAACGCCTTGGGCAGCCGCTCGTTGTCGTAACGCAGGCCCAGGTTCAAGGTCAGAGTGCGCGCCACGTGCCACTCGTCCTGCACGAAGAAGGCGTAGTCCATGGTGCTAAAGGAGAACGCCTTGGGGCCGATGCCCTGGTTGAACGAGCTGTAGCAGCCGACCTTGGGAGTCGTCCCGCAGTACGCGGTACCCGTCTTCCAGGTGGTGTAGTCGCTGATGTAGTCCTGCAGGTTGGAGTAGTTGAACTGTCCTCCCTCCTGGAACAGGTTGCTGATGTAGTCGCTGCTGTGGTTGATGTCGGCGCCCCACTTGAACAGGTGCTTGCCCAGCAGCTTGCTCATGGTGTCGGCCACCTGTTGCCGGTCTTCCAGGGGCAGTGCGGCGCGCTCCAGGAAGTTCGCCTTGCCGATGTTGAACGATCCCACCGGCCCGGAGATCGAGGCGTAGGGCGGACGGCCGCCCGGTCCGGTCGTCGGTTCACCCGCCGCCGGAGGATTGCTGTTCTCGAACTGGTGTTCCTTGCCGATGGAGACGCGCAGTTCGTTGGTCAGGGTATCGGTGAACAGCGAAATCAGGCGCGCGTTGCCGGTGTCCACGTTGACGAAATCGTCGCCCCAGCTGGCCTTGCCGTACCCCACCACCGCGGCGGTCTGGATGCCGTGCAGCGAGTTCCACCGCATGTGGTTCCAGTCGAAGGTCGCCGTGTGCTTGTTGTTGATGCGCCAGTCAATCTTGGGGAAGATCACCCACTGGTCCTTGTTGCGCGATACCGGCCCGGTCAGGCTGGCCAGGAAGCCCAGGGCCGCGTCCGACTGCGCCTGCGTGATTCCGCGGCACGCCAGCACCTGCCCCGCGGTCAGCGTTTTCGCCGAACAACTGGCCGGCATCGCCACCGTGATCGGGGTGAAGAACGACGGATCCGGCGTGGCCACGCCGGGCGCGTTTTCCTTCTGCTGGTCCCAGTTGAAGAAGTAAAAGAGCTTGTCCTTCACCAGAGCCCCGCCGACGTTGGCGCCGAAGACCCAGCGCCGGTCATCCGGTTTCAGCGGCACGGTGGATTTCACGCCGTTGGTGATGACGGTTTGCGTGGAGAAGGGATTGTAGGCCCACATCGCCGAGTCGGTGGCGTACAGATGCCCGCCGCCGTGGATCTGGTTGGTGCCGCTCTTGGTCACCGCGTTGACTACCCCGCCCGCGGCCCGTCCGTACTCGGCGGAGAAATTCGAGTTGTTCACCTGGAACTCGCGGATGGAGTCCTGGCTGAGGGTCGCGGTGGCGCGCGTGCGCCCGCGTTCTTCCGACCAGTAGGCGTTGTTGTTGTCGCCGCCGTCCACGGTGTTGTTGTTGAGCAGGCCGGAGATGCCGCGGAACGCCACCAGGCCGTATTGCCCGTCGGCCGAGGCGCCCGGCGTCATCAGGGCGAAGGTGGACCAGCGCCGGGCGAAGATGGGCAGCTCGTTCAGCGTGGTGCTGTTGATGTTGTTGGTGAAATCCGCCTGCACGGTGTTGATCACCGGCGCCTCGCCCGTGACCTCGACCTGCTCCTGCGCTCCACCTACCGATAGGCGGATCGCCAGGTTGGTCACCAGGCCGACTTCCACCACGATCCTTTCCGCCCGGAAAGGCGTGAAGCTGCTCGCCGCGATGCTTACGTTGTAGGTGCCCGGCCGCAGGTGGATCACGCGAAATGCCCCGACCTCGTCCGACTTCCCGGTGAATTGCTCGTTGGTGTCGACATTCACCGCCGTGATGGTGGCTCCCGCCACCACCGCCTCTGTCTGGTCCGTGACCGTGCCGCTGATGCCGCCGTCCTGGGTGGACTGGGCATACATCGTCGCGCTTCCCAGCAGCGCCAGCACGAGAACCAGAAGCGAGCACGTTGCCACACGTGCCAATCTCCACTTCGCCATCGACCTCTCCCTTCCCTTATCTGTCGTGCATGATTTCGTCCGCCGCGCGCGTACGAGACATAGTGATGACCCGCGATTCCAACCGGGGAATCGGTGGTTTCGTCAGGCTGCCTGGGCGGATGCTGGCACACTATCACGCATGTTCCTGATTGGGAACTGGGGACATGCGGGATTTATGCAGTATTTATGCGGGTCGCACCGCATTTTGTGCAATTCGGCACACCCCTTCCACTAAAGTGGAATGTTCCCATTTTGAAAACAGGCGTCCGTGGCTGTGGGGGAATCTGCGCCGCCGTGCCTGCCCTCTGGCAACAAAAAAAGCGGCGGATCGCTCCGCCGCCCCGATGGTGCCCCCCATCGGCCGCTTTGGGCAGATGGGGGGCTTGCTTCCGCCGTGCCTAGAACGTGATCTTCGCCGCCAGCTGCATCACCCGCGGTCCCACCTGCCCGAAGTCGGCCGAGAAGCGCGGGAACCCGAACGCGTTGGTGCCCGTCGGCGTCGTCAGGCAGCGGGTGACACCGGTGCCGCACGCCGTCGCCGAGGTGCCAAGGTTGTACTGGCTGTTGTTGGCCGTCACGTAATTGGCGCGGTTGAAGACGTTGAACGCCTCCCAGATCAACTTCATCTGCACCCGCTCGCCCAGCCTCACGTTCCGGGTGATGCGCGGGTTCAGGTTGATTCGCGCCGGCGTGTAGAACTGGTTCCGGCCCGAAGTCGGAATGCGATCGTTGAACTGGTTGCCGTCGCCGTTGAGGTCGAAGCCCGCCATCGCGGAGAACGGCTGGCCGCTCTCGGCGCTGAAGATGAAGCTGGTCTCCCATCCTCCCAGGATCGCGCGCGGCGCCGCCGACATCCCGTTGGCGTAGTCGCCCACGTTCCACACGCTGCTCAGCACCAGCCGGTGCCGCTGGTCGTTGATCGCATTGCCGCGATCGACGTTGTAGTCGTACTGGTTGGAGACGATCTTGGAATCGTCACCCGAGTTGCCGGGCACGACCGCCGTCGCGTCCGGACCATTGTCGATGGCGTGGCCCCACGTGTACGCCGCCGTCCCCTGGAAGTGATGGGAGAAGCGCTTGTTCACGCTCAGGGTCATGCCGTTGTAGATCGACGCCGCGGTGCTCTCGAACTGGTCGATGCGGTCGAACCCGGTCAGCGGACGGATGGGCGCGCCCGTGGAAGTGGTCGGGAACGCCAGGTAGCTCAGCGTTCCGCCGCCCGCGATCGGAATCGTCGCCGCCGTCGGCGCCGACAGGTTCAAGTCGCGCGTGCGGGTCAGCCGGTTGCCCTTCACCCACAGGTAGCTCAGGCCGATCGACAGATCGTTGGCCACTTCGTACTCCACCCCGGCACTGCCCTGCTGCACCAGCGGATCGTGGAACTCCGGAGCGACCACGAAGATGGTCGGGGTAGTGCCGCCGGTGGTCGGCGGGGCGCAACTGGGCGGCGTTCCGTCGCTCGGCGGCGCGCCGCACACGGTGTTGGGATAGGTGGAGGGGAACAGGCCGGCGCTCGCCGAACCTTGGTCGAAGTTGAAACGCTGCACCTGGATGCCCTGGGTGGACATCGCCGTGGCGTAGGTGATCGCCGGCATGCGGCCGTAGAACATGCCGTACCCGGCGCGCAGCACCAGCTTGTGGTCGCCCGTTGGGTCGTACGCCACGCCCACGCGCGGCGCGAAGTCGAGGTGATCGTTGTGCGCCCGGTTGGTGCGCAGTTGCGTGGCCTCCGCTGCCAGCGTCGGCGGCAGCGTGCCCGCCGTCGCTCCGGAAGCCAGCGCAGTGGTCAACGCCCCATTGTCCACCGTGGGTTGCGCCTTCAACTCCAGGTCGTAGCGGATGCCGCCGTTGACCGTCAGCTTGCTGTTGACGCGCCATTCATCCTGCAGGAACGAGCCGAAGTCGAACAGGTTCGGCCGGGTCAGCGGGCCGCTGGTGTTGGTGCCGGCGAAGCTCTGCCCGAACTTGTCGCCCTTGCAGACCACCGTGCCCGCGGGAAGACCGCAGTTCGCCATGGCCGGTTGCAGCGTGCCGCCCAGCGCCGCGCCGAAATCGGCCAGGCTGACGTAGGTGTACGACCCGCTGAAGAAGCCGGGGAAGAAGTTGGCGATGTGGTCGTCGATGAAGTCGGCGCCGAACTTCAGGCTGTGGCGTCCGTGCGTGATGGCCACCGTGTCGCCCGCCTGCACGCGGTGGATGTTGGTGTAGCGCGGGCTGAAGTTGTTGCGCCCGATGGTCAGCACCGTCACCCCCGCCTCGCGGACCAGCGCTTCCGGATTGATGCTGTTGGACGCTCCAGGCTCGTTATCGCGCAGGTAGTCCAGTCGCGCGACGTTCACCATGTTGTTGGTCAGCGTCGAGGTCAGCGATCCCGTAATCGTGTCGGTGTACACGTTCGAGTAGCCGGTATGCTCGGAGGCCACGTTGCCGCTGCTCTCCTGCCCCAGCCCGGTGAACGTCTGCCGGTTCCACCGCCCGCTCAACAGGTTCCGCTGGGTGATGTTCCAGTCGATCTTGGTCATGTACACGTTCTGGTTGTAGGTCTTGTTCCACGAGTTCGCCAGCGGCGTCAGGTAGTTGATGGCCGCCGTCTGCAGCGCCGCCGTCGCCGGATTGGCCGACAGGGCGAAGCCCTTGGGCAGATTGAGCGTGACCAGGTTCTGCTGCGTGTTGCGCTGGCCGTCGTAATCGAAGAAGAAGAACAGCTTGTCTTTCTTGATCGGCCCGCCGATGGTGCCGCCGAACTGGTGCCAGTGGTAGGCGCCCTTGGCGCGACCGAAGATCTTGTTGATGAAGTCGTTGGCGTTCATGGCGCGATCGCGATAGAACTCGAAGGCGCTGCCATGGAAATTGTTGGTGCCCGACTTGGTCACCACGTTGACCACCGCGCCGCCCGCATGGCCGTACTCGGCGGAGTAGGAGTTGCTGTTGACCTGGAACTCCTGCACCGCGTCTTCGCTGAACTGGTAAGGCGCGCGCCCCGAGCCGGTGCGCCCGGCGGTCTGGCCGAAGAAGGTGTTGTTGTTGTCGGCGCCGTCAATCTGCAGCGAATTCAGCGTGCCGCGCAGCCCGGCGAAGCTGATGTCGCCGGTGCGCACGTCGCGCGTCACGCCCGGCGTCAGCTGCACGAAGTCCATGAAGTTGCGTCCGTTGGTGGGCAGCTCCGACACGGCGCGCGAGTCCACCGTCGAGGCCACGCTGGTGCGCGTAGTCTCCACCACCGGCACCTCGCCCGTGACCTCCACTTTCTCCTGCTGCGAGGCGACTGTCAGGGCGAAGCCGAGGTCGCGGCTGGAGCCCACCGTCACCTGCACCTCCTTCTGCACCAGCGTGCCGAAGCCGCTGTGGCTCACCGTGATTTCGTACGATCCCACCGGCAGCACCGGCAGGGTGTAAATGCCGGCGTCGTTCGATGTGGTATCGAACTTCGCCCCGGTGTTGACGTTGACGGCGCTCACCGAGGCGCCCGCAATCACTGCCCCCGATGGGTCTTTCACCGTCCCTGAAATCGATCCTTGCTGCGCCGCCGCGCACAGCGCCAACCCGAGGATCGAAACCAATACCACCCACACCTTCTTCATTGCAGCATCTCCTTCATTCCTGAACCGATGGTTGCAGTTGCTTCAGCCGCCGGCACCCGAGCGGCGCATTCTTCGACGCAAGCCGGCCCTTCGACTTCGCTCTGGGCAGGCTCCGCCGTGCTTCTGGCACTTTTTTCTTGCTGGTTGCTGACCCAGATCCCCTGCCGGCCTCTCCGGGCCTTTTCTTGACAGGCTTCGTTGGTGGGTCAACGCACACTACCACGCCAGTTCCAAATTGGGAACTATGTAGATGCTGGATTTACACAGTATTGATGCGGCTCCGCACCATATCGTGTGCAGTTCAGGGCAACACCTTAGAAGCCAGGGTCGATATCCATTTTCTGGAATTTGGTTGTGGATTTTTGGAGCCAGGAGCGCTCACTCACGCCGGCGACGGAACCTGCGGCGACGCCGCCCGCCGCATGTGCTCCAGCACCGTGGCCGCCATCTGCTCCAGGGGCGATTCACCGGAGACGATCACGTCCGCGAACGCGCGCCCGGGGATCACGTGCAGCTCCGCCATGGGACGAACCGTTCTGTGAACCTGTTCCAGCACCGACTCCCGCGTCCGTCCCCGCTCGCGGATGTCTCGCTCGGTCCGCCGGTGCAGGCAGACCTCGTCCTGCGCCTCCACGTACACCTTTGTCCCCAGCAACTGCCGCACTTCCGGCCAGGTGAGCGCGAACAGCCCTTCCACCAGCAGATAAGGCCCCGGCGCAATGGTTCCGGTTTTCGCGGTTCGGCGATGCGTCTTGAAGTCGTACACCGGGTATTGCAGCGCCTGGCCCTGGGCGTAGGCGCGCAGTTGCTCTACCAGCAGGTCGCGATCCAGCGCCTCCGGGGTGTCGAAGTTCCGCTGTCCGCGCGCGTCGAGCGGAATCTCGTCCAGATCGCGGTAGAACGAATCCAGCGACAAAACCGGCGCCGGCAGCAGCCGCCCCAGGGTGCGCGCCAGTTCCGTCTTGCCCGCGCACGACGGCCCGGTAATCCCGATCAAGTACGGTGAATATTGGTTCGAAGCCATCTCACCATTGCCCAAACCGTTAATTTAACCGTGGAAGCGCGGGCCTTCAGGCCCGCGAATCCGGCCACGAAGATAAATGGGGCTTTAGCCCCTGGGGAGCATACGGTCATTTATGACATAGCTTTTCATGTCAGGGCAGCGAATTGGGTGAATTGGTGAATTGGGTAATTGGTTGGCATTCGAAGCATGGCGAGCACGTGAATTTCAGTTGCCGTCCAATCACCAAATCACCAATTCACCCAATCTCTTTCGCCACTTCCGGAATCACCGCTTCCAGCAGCGCCAAAAACTGTCCCTTTACCCGCTCCCCGGTCTCCAGCACCTCGGCATGGCTGAGCGGTTGATCCAGAATCCCCGCCGCCATGTTGGTGACGCACGAGATCGCCAGCACGCCAATTCCCATGTGCCGCGCCACGATCGCCTCCGGCACCGTGCTCATCCCCACCAGGTCCGCGCCGATCGCGCGCAAATAGCGAATCTCCGCCGGCGTTTCGTACGACGGCCCCGAGTTC
>DASUBK010000359.1:0-4309 GCA_035763305.1 Terriglobales bacterium
GCCGCGGGTGTAGGGAAGATCGCCGGGGTAGCCGACCTGCTGGTCATAGTCCCAGCCCGAGAGGTCGGCGGGCGTGTAGAGGGGATTGACCGGGATGTGGGAGGAGGTCTCCTGCGGCTCGGGCTTGGGCGCGTCAGCCACCGGCTTTTCCGCGGTTTGGCCGGCCGGAACTTTGGTGTGAGAACTCATGTCAGTCGCCAGTCGCCAGTCGCCTCAGTCGCCGATTCGCCTGTGGATGCGCCGGGTTTGTAGCGCCGGCTTGTCGACGCCACCGTGGATACCGGCCTTCATGCCGGTGAAACCGCACTTCAAACGCGAGGGGCTTTAGCCCCGGCTCTCCTTCCGCGCCGCCCGCCAGAAGGAGCTTACCGCAAACCACAGGAACATCAGCGCAAACCCCGCCGCCACCGCCATCTTGATTTGTACCGCCTGGCCCGCGAGGTAGAGCTTGTACTCGCGGGCGAAGGCCACGACCCCGATGGCCGAGAACGCCAGGAAAAACACCCCCGCCACCTGCAGAAACAGCAGGTGCAGCACGCGGGAGAAATGCCGCAAAGTGGTGGAAATCCCCGCCCACCCGGCGCGCAACCAGCGGTTCTCGCCCGCCCGGCGGATAGCGATCCGCCCCGCCGCCTGCGCCACTTTGGCCGAGCCGTTCACAAGGGGCATTCTACCAGCGGTTGCCTGCGGCGGAGGTTTTCTCGTCACGCGACAGAATGGCGCCAATCACACACCCATGTGCGCCCTCCAGGCATCCAATCAGTTGTGCAGCGGGAAACGCCCCGCGCACCGCGTTCAGCGGCCCGCTTCCTGGAGTGCCGGCGGCTGACGGCTGAAGGCCAGGCCCAGGAGCAGATCGTGAACCAGCGGCTCAAACAACTGATGAAGGAACTCGGCGAGGCGATCAACGAGTCGCTCTCCGAGTCGGAGCAGATCGCCGAGGTGATCTCCAAGATCAAGGCCGGCGGCTACGACGTCTTCCTCGTGCTCGAGGCCACCATCGGCTTCAACAAGCATGACGAGCAGCCCGTCGGGAAGCCCACCTTGGTGAAAGACCGCGCCAAGGGCGGCGACCCGGAGTTCAAGATCAACGCCCAGGACATGAAGTTTCTGAAGTCCCTGCGTATCAGCCTGGACGACGCGGCGTAGGTAGTCGCCAGTCGCCAGTAGTAGGCCCGCGCGTCCTCGCCTGGGTCGAGTCGTTTCTTCCCCAGCGAAACCAACAAAATATTAGGTAGGCCCCGGCGCCTCGCCGGGGCTGCGATAAACCGCACCGGGATTTGCGCGGCGAGGGCGCCCCGCCCGAGCCCCACTGACCACCGACCACTGACCACTGTTTTACAATACCTTCCATGTTCGAAGACTTTCGCGTGCGCGACCGCTGGAGCGGCGAAGAAATCCACTGCATGTACCAGGCGCTGATAGTGGCCATAGCCACCCGCCATGCCGACGCCGTCGACATCAAATTCCTCTGTAGCGGCAAGCCGGTGTGGATCGCCCTGCCACATCCCGCCTGGGGCGAGTACCACCAGCGCACCGGCAAGATCATCTCCGACCCGCTGGCGGTGGAGATCGCCGGCCATTTCCTCAAGACCATCATCGAGACCGGTGAGCACGACGGCCGCGAAATGTACTCCCTCACTGTGCCGCAGACGCTGGAGCACCTCAACGCCGTCAGCCAGGAACTGCGCGGTGCGCCCGCCATCCGCGCCTAGCCACGACTGCCGGTCGAACCTGCAAGTCATTGTGCTGAAATGACTAAGGGCCGGGGAACCAAGAACGCCTCTTGCCCCATCTCATCTGACGGTACAATAGTGAGTTTTGCTAATACTCACAGCGGGACGTGATTGCGGGCACAGTATCGCCGCCCATCCAGCACCGACAATGAGGTTTTCACGCCCTTCGCAGGAGACGTTCTTATGTCTACGGTCATAGAGCCGGTGACCTCCGCCGCCGCCGGGATCAAACACAAAGGCCTGTTGCAATGGGTCGACGACGTCGCCCGCCTCTGCACCCCCGACCGCGTCCACTGGTGCGACGGCTCCACCCAGGAATACGACCTCATGCAGCGCCTGATGATCCAGTCGGGCACGGCCATCGGCCTCAACCCGCAGAAGCGCCCCAACAGCATCTTCGTGCGCTCCAATCCGGCTGACGTCGCCCGCGTCGAGGACCGCACCTTCATCTGCGCCGCCACCAAGGACGAGGCCGGTCCCACCAACAACTGGCAGGAACCCGCCAAGATGAAGGAGACCCTGCGCCGCCTCTACACCGGCTGCATGGTCGGGCGCACCATGTACGTGATCCCCTACAGCATGGGCCCCATCGGTTCGCCCATCGCCAAGATCGGGGTGGAGATCACCGACTCGCCTTACGTGGTGGCCAACATGCACATCATGGCCCGCGTCGGCACGCGCGTGCTGGACGTGCTGGGCGCCGAGGGCGAGTTTGTCCGCGGTCTTCATTCCGTGGGCGCGCCGCTGGAACCGGCGCAGCAGGACAGCGCCTGGCCCTGCAACGCCGAGCACAAGTACATCTGCCATTTTCCCGACACCCGCGAAATCTGGTCCTACGGCTCCGGCTACGGCGGCAACGCCCTGCTGGGCAAGAAGTGCCACGCCCTGCGCATCGCCAGCGTGCAGGCGCGCGACGAGGGCTGGCTGGCCGAGCACATGCTCATCCTCAAGCTCACCAGCCCCGAAGGCCGCGTAAAGTACGTCACCGGCGCCTTCCCCTCGGCCTGCGGCAAGACCAACCTGGCCATGCTCATCCCCACCATCCCCGGATGGAAGGTGGAGACGGTGGGCGACGACATCGCGTGGATGAAGTTCGGCCCCGACGGCCGCCTCTACGCCATCAATCCCGAGTACGGCTTCTTCGGCGTGGCCCCCGGAACCAGCATGAAGTCGAACGCCAACGCCATGCTCACCTGCACGCGCAATTCGATCTTCACCAACTGCGCGCTGACCCCCGACGGCGACGTGTGGTGGGAGGGCATGACCGACAAGAAGCCGGCGGAGCTGAGCGACTGGCTGCGTCGGCCGTGGACGCCCGAGTCTGGGCGCAAGGCCGCGCATCCCAATGCCCGCTTCACCACCCCCGCGAAGCAGTGCCCGGTGATCGCGCCCGAGTGGGAAGATCCCAAGGGCGTGCCGATTGACGCCATCCTCTTCGGCGGACGCCGCGGCGGCATCGTGCCCCTGGTGGTCGAGGCCTTCGACTGGCAGCACGGCACCTTCCTCGGCGCCACTGCCAGCAGCGAAACCACCGCTGCGGCGGCGGGCAAAGTCGGCCAGTTGCGCCGCGATCCCATGGCCATGCTGCCCTTCTGCGGTTACCACATGGGCGACTACTTCGGGCACTGGCTGAAGATCGGCAAAAAGGCCGGCGCCAAGCTGCCGAAAATTTATTACGTCAACTGGTTCCGCCAGGACGAGAACGGCAAGTTCCTCTGGCCCGGCTACGGCGAGAACAGCCGCGTGCTGAAGTGGGTCTTCGAGCGCTGCGAGGGCAACGCCAATGCCGTGGACACGCCCATCGGCCGCATGCCGCTGTCGCACGACCTCGATCTCAAGGGACTGGACGTCAACTCTTCCAACGTCGCCAAGCTGCTCAGCGTGGACGTGGAAGGCTGGCTGGCCGAGGTGCCGCTGATCCGCGACCACTTCGCCAAGTTCGGCGACCGCCTGCCGCAGGGCCTGCGCGACGAGGTCAACAACCTGGAGAAGCGCCTCACCGAGTTAAAGAAGTAATCACGTAGCCGCAGGCGCCCTCGCCTGTGGTTCTTCTTGCGACACCGTGATGTATCCCGGCCGCCCTCGGCCGGGTTCTTTATTTACATTGTCTATCCGATGAGTGTCACCCTCGGGCAGCGAGGGATCTGTTTTGATCGCGACCAGAATCGGCATCCTTACAGCAGATCCCTCGCTCCGCTCGGGACGACTCGGTTCTGAGGTGATCCGCGAAAATCCGCGGTTTCCGTTCCAAGGCTCAGCGCTCTTGGACCACCAGCTTCGCTCCCGCCGGCAAATAGCTCTTCCGCCGGAACCAATCCTCCATGTCGGCGTGCAAACGCTCCAGCGGCACGCGGACCCCGATCTCCATCCGACCGTCAGCCACGGGCAGCGTATCGTCGAAAATCGGATCGTTGGTGAAGTTGCGCATGGCAAAGCTATCCAGCCACTTCAGCGGCGCCGGCTTCGCTGCGCCGTTCTCTTCGTAGGTCACGAAAATCTTGCGCGCAAACACCCTTCGAGTTTAATCCAAGGCGAACGGGAACCGCTGATTTCGCTGATTCACGCTGATTACA
>DASUBK010000360.1:0-11101 GCA_035763305.1 Terriglobales bacterium
TGGTTAATCCGCGCCGCGCTGCGGCGGCCCATTTCGGTGATCGTGATCGTGGTGGCCCTGGCCCTCACCGCCATCCTCGCGGTGCAGCGCACCCGCGTCGACATCTTTCCCGATCTCAACCTCCCGGTCATCTACGTCGCCCAGCCCTATGGCGGCATGAGCCCGGCGCAGATGGAGGGGTACGTCTCGTACTACTACGAGTACCACTTCCTCTACATCAACGGCGTCGAGAAGGTGGAGGCCAAGTCCATCCAGGGCGCCTCGCTGCTGCGGATCACCTTCCATCCCGGCACCAACATGAGCAACGCGCTGGCGGAGACGATCTCCTACGTCAACCGCGCCCGCGCCTTCATGCCGCCGGGCACGGTGTCGCCCTTCGTGATCCGCTATGACGCCGGCACGCTGCCCGTCGGCTACCTCGTCTTCAACAGCCCGTCGCGCACGCTGGGCGAAATCCAGGACCTCGCCCTCAACCGCGTGCGGCCGGTCTTCGCCACTCTTCCGGGCGTCTCCTCGCCTCCGCCATTCGGCGGCAACCAGCGCACCATCGTGATCAGCGTCGATCCCGACAAGCTGCACGCCTACGGTCTGTCGCCGCAAAGCGTGGTGCAGGCGCTGACCTCCGGCAACAGCATCGAGCCTGCCGGCACCGCCAACATCGGCAACGTGCAGGCGCTGGTCACCACCGACTCCACCGTTCAGACCATCGACCAGCTCCTCGAAATTCCCATTCACCCCGGCTCCGGCGACGCCGTCTACCTGCGCGACGTAGCCAGCGTGACCGACTCCTCCGACATCCTCGCCGGCTACGCGCTGCTCAATGGCCATCGCACCGTTTACATTCCGGTGACCAAGCGCCCCGACGCCTCCACCCTCACCGTCGTCGACGAAGTTCGCCAGAGCATTCCGCGCTTCCAGTCGCTGGTGCCGGAAGACATCAAGATCAGCTACGAGTTCGACCAGTCGCAGTACGTGCGCGACGCGCTCTCCTCCGTGCTGCGCGAAGGCCTGCTGGGCGCGCTGCTCACCGGCCTGACCCTGCTGCTCTTCCTGCGCGACTGGCGCAGCTCGCTGATCGTGGTCATCACCATCCCCTTCGCCCTGCTGATCGCGGTCGTCGCGCTGTGGGCCGCCGGCCAGACCATCAACATCATGACCCTCGGCGGCCTGGCGCTTGCCGTCGGCGTACTGGTCGACGAGGGCACGGTACTGCTGGAGAACATCCACGTCCACCTCGCCGCCGGAAAAGCGAAGCCCCGCGCCATCGTCGACGCCAGCCGCGAAGTCGCCATTCCCCGCCTGCTGGCGATGCTCGCCGTGCTCGCGGTGTTCCTGCCGTCGTTCTTCATGGTCGGACCGGCGCGGGCGCTATTCGTTCCGCTTTCGCTGGCGGTCGGATTCTCCATGGCCGCTTCCTACCTGCTCTCCAGTTCGCTGGTGCCGGTGCTCTCCAACTGGCTGCTGAAGGCTGAAGAAGGCGGCGCCGCGAAGGAACAGCGCCTCGCCCGCTTCCGCCAACGTTTCCTCGGCGTTCTCGACCGCCTGATGGCCGCGCCCGCGCTGTTGCTGGCCGCCTACGTCGCGATCGCTGCGCTTGTCCTGCTGCTGATCGCGCCCCGCCTCCGCCGCGAAATCTTTCCTGCCTCCGCCGCCAACCAGTTCCGCCTCCGCTTCGACGCGCCCGACGGCACCCGTGTTCCGGTCACGGAGCAGATGGCCCGCCGCGTCCTCGACATCGTCGGCCGCGACGCCGGCCCCGGCAATCTCGAGATCTCCATCAGCTACGTGGGCGCCCAGGGCTCCTCATACCCCATCAACACCGTCTTCCTTTGGACCAGCGGCCCGCACGAGGCGGTCATGAATATCGCCCTCCGACCCGGCGCGCCCCTCAATCTCCGCGATTTCGAAGAAAAGTTGCGCCACGATCTTCCGCAGCAGTTCCCCGGCGCGCATTTCTCCTTCGATCCCGGCGACCTCGTCAGCCAAACGCTGAACTTCGGCACGCCCTCGGTCATCGAGGTCGACGCCATGGGGCCGCAGTACAACGACGTGCTCGGCTACTCCACCCGCCTCAACGCCGAGCTGGCGAAGATCTCCGAACTCCGCGATCTGGGCGTCGAGCAGCCCCTGCACTATCCCACCGTGGACGTGCGCGTGAACCGCGTCATGGCCGGACAACTCGGGGCCACCGCCGACCAGGTCGGGCAGGCCGTCGTCTCCGCCACCGCCTCCAGCCGCTTCGTCGCCCCCAATTACTGGCGCGATCCCCGCTCGGGCGTCAGCTATCAAGTGCAGGTACAGGTGCCGCAGCCGGAGATGACTTCTCTCCAGGACATAGCGACCATTCCCGTCGCCAGCTCCACCGGGGCGCACCCTCTGCTGAGCGAAGTGGCGAGTGTGCGCAGCGGCGCGGTCCCCGGCGAACTCGATCGTCTCAACGGTCAGTGGATGGTCGGCCTCTCCGCCAACCTCGCGCGCAACGATCTGGGCCGCGCCGGCCGCGATATCGAAAGCGCCATCCGTCGCGCCGGCACCCCGCCGCGCGGCGTCTCCGTGCAGGTGCGCGGCCAGGTCACGGTCATGAACCAGATCTTCTCCAACCTCAGCATCGGCCTGGGCGTGGCGATACTCGTCATCCTGCTGCTGCTGGCGGCCAACTTTGAATCGGTGCGGCTGTCGCTGATCGTGCTTTCCACCGCGCCTGCGGTGCTAGCCGGCTCGATCCTGATGCTGCTGGTCACCGGCACCAGCATCAACCTGGAGAGTTTTATGGGAACCATCATGGCCATCGGCGTAGCGGTGGCCAACGCCATCCTCCTGGTCACCTTCGCCGAGCAGAATCGCAGGAACGGTGCGAATTCACACGATGCCGCGCGCAATGCCGCCAGCGAGCGACTGCGCCCGGTGCTGATGACCAGCCTCGCCATGATCACCGGCATGATCCCCATGGCGCTGGCTATCGGCCGCGGCAGCGAAGAGACCGCCCCTCTGGGACGCGCCGTGATCGGCGGCCTGGCCGCGGCGACGCTCGCCACCCTGCTGGTGCTGCCGACGATCTTCAGCCTGGTGCAGCGCCGCGCCTCGGTAATCTCGCCTTCGCTCGATCCCGACGACCCGCACAGCCGCTACGCCTCCCCGGAGGTGGCGTCATGAGTTTTCTAAAGCCAGGCCTCGGCATGAAACAGGTAGGCCCCGGCGCCCTCGCCGGGGCTGCACTCGATGACGCGCGAATCGCCGCTGCCGCGGGCGCCCGCGCCCGGGGCAAATTGATCTTAAGCTTGCTTCTCTCCCCCCTGCTCGCGTCCCTCGCCTGCTCCTCCTCTCCCGCCGCCGCTCCCAAGCAGTCCGCCAACTCTCCCCAAACCGTTGACGTCGCCCGCGTCGAATCTCAGAAACTCGATACCAACCTGTCGCTGCCGGCCCAGCTCACGCCCTACGAAGCGGTAGACGTCTATCCCAAAGTCTCGGGATTCCTGGACACCATCCTTGTGGACCGCGGCTCGCGCGTTCACGCCGGCGAGGTGATCGCCAAGCTCTCCGCGCCCGAGGTTGTCGCCCAGCGCTCCCAGGCCGAGGCACACCTGCAGGCGGCGCAATCGCAACTGGCCGCCGCACAGGCCAAGCTCTCCTCCGACGAAGGCACCTACACCCATCTCGCCGCGGCAGCAAAAACTCCCGGAGTCGTGGCCGGCAATGATCTCGCCGTCGCCGAGCAGGCGGCGGCCGCCGATCGCGCCCAGGTGCAGGCCGCTACCAACAACGTGCAAGCCGCTCGCGACGCGCTGCGCAGCGTCTCCCAACTGGAGCAGTATCTGGAAATCCGCGCGCCGTTCGGCGGCGTGGTCACGCAGCGGAACCTGCACCCGGGTGCGCTGGCGGCGCCCTCCGGCGCTTCCGCGCAGCCGATTGTGCGGATCGAGAGTGTCGCCCGCCTCCGCCTGACCGTCCCCGTGCCGGAAGCCTACGCCGCGGGAATCAAGCAGGGCCTGCCGGTATCTTTCACCGTGCCGCAGTATCCCGGGCGCAGCTTTCACGCGCCCATCGCTCGGATCGCCGGCAGCATCAACGAAGGCACGCGCACCATGGCGGTCGAACTCGACGTCCGCCACCCCGACCCGCCGCTGGCGCCCGGAACCTTCGCCACCGTCGCATGGCCGCTCCGGCGCTCCTATGCGACCTTGGTCGTACCCGCGTCGGCCATCGCCACCGACCTGCAGCGGACCTTCGTGATTCGCGTACGTTCCGGACAGGCGGAGTGGGTGGATGTGAAGCCGGGGGTGACCGTCAACGGCAAAACGGAAGTTTTCGGGGATCTTCAGGCAGGGGACACCGTCGTGCGCACCGCCACCGACGCCATCCGGCCGGGCGCGGCGCTCAGCACGAAATAAGGATCAGTGCCCCGCCGCCTCGGTGCGCCACACGTACAGGAACGTCTCGTCGGCGGAGGTGTACAGGCGCGCGCCGTTCTTGTGCGCCGCGCGGCTGAGCGCCGCGCGCAGGTTCTCTTTGCTGTCGCCGAGGTCCTGCAAAGGGACGCGAATGGCTTCGCCCGGCGTCAGCTTGGTCAGATCGCTCAGAATGCGCCCCACCACCATGTGGTGCTTGCCGCGCCGCCCCTGCGGGACGTCCTTCTGTTCCATCCGTCTGTAGTTCAGATGCGACTCTTTCCGGGACATAACCGTTACTTTCCGTATGAAACGTATCTTGCCGTATGTTGCGTGCCAATCGTATGGATGCGAATTCCGCGTGTCAAGCCGCACATTCGTGGTGGTGCAAACAAGGTGCACGCCATCACCCTAAAGAGTTTCCCCGTATCCCCGCCAGGCGCGTACGGTGAAATGGACGGGAGGCTCACTGTGCAGTTCGAGGATGGCGACGGAGACCAGGTTCTGGTGGGGTGGGCGGAAATCGCTCGCTACATGGGTCGCGGGGTGCGCACGGTGCAGCGCTGGCACGACACGCTGGGGCTGCCGATCACGCGGCCTGCGCAACGGCGGCGGGGCGCGGTGATGGCGCGCCGTAGCCGTATCGACCAGTGGTTGCAGTCGCTGCCACTGCGCAACACCGGCAATGGCCAGGAAACACACGGCCCCGGCGGCGTTCGATGATCCATGGGACCAAGCGCGGCAACGGGGCCGTGTAGCGGCTTGCGCCTCCTCTAGCCTACAAGACCTGCGGTTTCTGTGTCCGCGAAAACCACCGCCGCCAAGCGTCAGGAAACGCCACTCTGTCCTTGCCCCTGCTCCCGCCCCTGGCGCATAGTGGTGCGCGACTTCCGTCGTCAATCGAGGACGCATGGGTTTCGCGCAGCGCTGGCAGGAAATCCGCAGCGGTTTCTCGCGCCCCTTCTGGGTCGCCAACATCAGCGAGCTTTTCGAGCGCCTCTCCTACTACGCCGCCTTCGCCGCCCTGGCCAACTACCTGCACGAGCGCCTGGCCTTCTCCACCCAGCAGACCGGCAACCTGACCGGCTTCTTCGGCGGCCTGGTGTGGTTCCTGGCGGCCTTCGGCGGCGCCGTCTCCGACCGCCTCGGATTCCGCCGCGCGCTCTCCACCGCCTACCTGATCCTTGCCATCGCCTACTTTCTGATGGGCTCGATCGGCTCGTCCTGGCTGTCGCCGGTGCGCGACGCCATCCCCCTGTGGTGGGTGGTCCTGTTCATCCTGATCCTGCCTGCGCTGGGCATCGCCATGGTGAAGCCCAGCGTCGTCGGCACCACCGCCAGCGCCTCCAGCGAAAACGTCCGCTCCATCGGATACTCGATTTACTACACGCTGGTGAACGTCGGCGGCGCGCTGGGCCCCTTCCTCGGCTCCTTCGTGCACGAGCACCTGGGCGTCGAGAACGTCTTCCGCATGTCCGCCGCCAGCGTGTTCGTGATGTTCTTCGCCGTGCTGGTCTTCTTCCGCCAGCCGGCGCGCTCCGCCGACAGTCCCGCGCCCACTCTCGGCCAGACCGCACGGAACTTTGTGACCGTCATCACCAACCTCAAGTTCGTGCTCTTCCTGCTGATCTTCTCCGGCTTTTGGGTGGTGTACTGGCAGACCTACATCGCGCTGCCGCTCATGCTGCGCTCCTACACCGATGCCCCCACCATCGACCGCGTCATCGCCACCGATGCCACCATGGTGATCTTCTTCCAGGTGCTGATCAGCCTGGCCACGCGCGGCATCCCCGCCTTTCGCGCCATTACCCTGGGCACGCTGATCTCGTCCTTCTCCTGGCTGATCTTCGGCTCGCGCCCGGGCGTGTGGACCGCGGTGCTCTCGCTGGTGGTGCTGGCCATCGGCGAAATGGTCCTCTCGCCGCGCTACTACGAGTACGTCTCCCGCCTCGCCCCGCCGGACCAGCAGGGCACCTACATGGGCTTCGCCTTTGTGCCTATCGGGATTGGCTCGATCGTCGGCGGTTGGGCCGCCGGATGGGCGGTGCACACCTTTGCGGAAGTGCAGCGCCAGCCGCAACGCGTATGGTGGTTCTTCACCGCTCTCGGCATCGCGACCGCGGCAGCGCTATGGATCTACGACCTGATCGTCAAGCCGGTCATGGCGACGGAAACCTCGATCGCGAAAGCAGAATAAAAACCCGGCCGAGGGCAGCCGGGGTACATCACCAGCAACACGCTGTTTCGGTGGCGAACTGAAACCGAAACTGAAACTGAAACTTACTCTTCTTCTTCCACCAGCTCCCCGCGCTCCGCCTTGGCCGCGGAGATGATCTTCTCCTGCTGCTGCGCGGGCACGATGTCGTAGTGGTTCATTTCCATGTTGAATGAGCCGCGGCCCTGGGTCATCGAGGTCAGGTCGGCGCCGTAGGTCAGCATCTCCGCCATTGGCACCTCCGCCTTGACCAGCGTCTTGCCGCCCTTGTTATCCATGCCCTGGATACGCCCGCGCCGCGAGTTCTGGTCGCCCATGATGGCGCCGGCAAACTCGTCCGGCACCTCGATCTCGACCTTCATGATCGGCTCCAGCAGCGTCGGCTTGGCCTGCTCCATCGCCTTGCGAAAGGCCAGCCGCCCCGCGGTCTTGAACGACAACTCGTTCGAGTCCACGTCGTGGTACTTGCCGTCGTAGAGCACGACTTTGAAATCCACCACCGGGAACCCGGCGAGGTAGCCGCGCTGCGCCGCCTCCACGATGCCCTTCTCCACCGCGGGAATGAAGTTCTTGGGAATCGCGCCGCCGAAGATGTCGTTGACGAATTCGAAATTCGAGCCCCGCGGCAGCGGCTCCATCTTGATGTTGCACACCCCGAACTGGCCGTGGCCGCCCGACTGCTTCTTGTGCCGGCCCTCCACGTCCGCCTTGCCGCGGATGGTCTCGCGATACGGCACCTTGGGCGCCTTGAGCACGATCTCGGTGTGGTAGCGGTTCTTCAGCTTGGAAGCGATCACCTCCAGATGCTGCTGGCCGGTGCCGGCGATGAGGAACTCCTTCGTCTGCTCGTCGCGGAAGAAGCGCAGCATGGCGTCCTCTTCCATCATCTTGTGGATGCCGTTGGCCAGCTTGTCTTCGTCGGCGCGGCTCTTGGCCTCCACCGCGAAGCTGATCGCCGGCTCCGGCAGCGCGATCTTCGGATACTGGATGGGCGCGTTCTTGTCGCCTAGCGTGTCGCCGGTGAGCGTGTCGCGCAGCTTGGCCACCGCCCCGATGTCGCCCGCGTGGATCTCGGTCACCGGCACCAGGTTCTTTCCCTGCGGCAGCGACACGTGGGAGAACTTCTCCGCGGTGCTGCGGGTGAAGTTCTGCAGCGTGGCGTCGTTCTTCAGGCAGCCGGAGTACACCTTGAACAGCGAAATGCGGCCCGCGAAGGGATCGTTTACCGTGCGGAAGACAAATGCCGACAGCGGCTGGTTGTCGGCCACCGTGCGCTCCGCCGGAGATCCGTTGCTGGTGCCCGGCATGGCTTTCACCGTGCCGCGATCGGCCGCGCTGGGCGCGAATTCCACCAGGAACTCCAGCACCCGGTCGCTGCCGATGTTGCCCAGCCCCGAGGTGTACAGCAGCGGGAAAATGCGGTGGTCTTTGATGGCCTCGCGCAGCCCGGGAATCAGGTGCTCCTCCGGGATTGTGCCCTTGTCGAAGAACTCTTCCATCAGCGCGTCGTTGCCCTCCGCCACCAGTTCGACCACCTTTTCGTGCGCGGCCTGCGCGGCATCTTTCAAATTGGCGGGAATCTCGCCCTCCCTGCCCTTGCCGCTGCCGCCCATGTCGTAGGTGTAGGCCTTCATGCGCACCACGTCGACTACGCCGCTCAGGCTCTTCTCGCTGCCGATGGGCAGCTGCACCGGAATCACCGAGCGTCCGAAGGCCCCATGAATCGATTGCAGCATGCGCTCGGCATCGGCGCGCTCGCGGTCCATGCGCGAGCCCACGAAGATGCGCGGCAGCCCGAACTCCTCGGCGTAGTTCCAGACTTTCTCCGTCACCACTTCCACGCCGGCGACGCCGTCCACCGCGACCATCACCGCTTCCACCGCCGGCAGGGCCAGCTTGGCCTCGTGCACGAACATGTTGAAGCCGGGCGTGTCGACCAGGTTCAGCTTGGTGTTCTTCCACTCGGCGAAAGCGACCGCGGCGGAAATGGTCATCTTCCGCGCTACTTCTTCTTCCTCGTAATCGGTAGTGGTGGTGCCGTTGTCCACGCGGCCCATCTGCTGGGTGGCGCCCGCCGTGTACTGCAGCGCCGCGATCAGCGAGGTCTTGCCCGCGTGGCCGTGGCCCACCACGGCTACATTCCGGATGTTGGCCCCTTCGTAGCTTTTCATGAAGACTCCTTTAGGAAGACCGTTCCATTCCCTCAGCGCGGTTGGCCCTGGGAGATCCGGCAGGAGTGACCGCGGGGTGCCGGGAGAAAGAGGCGGCTTTCGAGCCAAAAATGCTAGCACACGCCGCAGGGCCGCTCAATGACGCCCGCCACAGGAGATTGCCGAGTTCCAATGGCCGATTGCCGGTTGCACCGCAGCAGGTGCAACATCACAGAATCGGGCCGACCTCAAACTCTCACCTGAACGCCGGAGGCCGTGCCACCTCCCGGGGGGGGCGCTTCGATCGCTAATCCGAAGCGATGGCGAGCTTCTACAATGATCCCGTGCCCGCCCTGGTCACCATCGCCACCTTCCGCGATCTTCCCGAAGCCCTGCTGGCGAAGGGCAAGCTCGACTCCGCCGGCATCCCCACCTTTCTCGCCGACGACAACCTGGTGCGCACCGACTGGTTCTGGTCCACCGCCGTCGGCGGCGTGAAGCTGCAGGTCGGCGAAGCGGACGCCGCGGAAGCGCTGGACATCCTCTCCGAGGAAATCCCGGAGTCCCTCCCCGCCGAACACAAAGTCACTTTCCGCCAGCCAAAATGCCCGCAGTGCGGCTCGCTGGACGTGCGCTATGACCGGCCCTTGCAGGGCCTTCGCTTGGCAGTTCTGTGGTTTCTGCCGCTGCCTATGCCTGCGGGCAAGAAACGCTGGATGTGCGAGAGTTGCGGGGCGCAGTGGCGGGAAGAGGACCCCGACTAAGGGGGCTCAGGCAGCACGCTGGTTGACGCCTGCCTGAGCAGCCCTGATGTTGGTATCAGGACGTTGGAGCGTTGGTTATTTCATTCGATGCGCCGCGCCCGGCGCGGGTTTCATCGTAAGCTGCTTCGCCTCAGCGAGCCGCTTTGACGTCGGTCTTGCGAAAGTCTTCTCCCTTGAACAACAGCGGTTCCCCGGTCACCTTGGATAACGCGTAGGCGAAGCAGTCGCCCAGGTTCAATCGCGCCGCATGTCGGCCTTTTCCGAAGTCGACAAACGCTTGCCGCGCCACATGCGCCTGATCTTCCGTCACGGCCGCGACGACGATGCCGGCGCTACGCAGGAACGTATCGAAGTTGCGAAGACCCGCAGGATTGGGGTTCCTCTCCGCGACGATGGCCGCCTCGACAAAATTCACGGCGGAAATCCGGCAGCAGTCGGCGCCGCTGATAGCTTGCACGAAATCGGCTGCCTCGGGTTCATCCCACAAGATGGCAATGAGCGCGGATGCGTCAAGGATCATTTCGGCAGACCGTACTCGTCATACAAAAGTTCGTCATGATCCACAGGTGTGCCGCGCACATGCTTGGCGAACCTTTGCGCGATCTCCATCAGTTCTTCGGCGCTCGCTTTTTTCTTGGTTTTCCGAACCTGCTCCAAGCGCTGCCGGATCGCCTCCTTAACCGCGCCTGTCATGGTTTCGCCGGTTTCCCGAGCCAATTCGCGCGCCAGTTTGTCCGTCTCAGGGTCTTTGATATTGAAGCTCATGCCGATCCACCAAGGTAGAAATAATTCTACCTTTCTAGAATCGAGCTCGCAAGCTTCTATTGCCCTGTTTTTGCAGCAGCTTGCGGTTCCCGCTTGGCCCGCCGTGCGAAAATGTAACTTACCCCCGATGACCACCACCGCCATCACGCCCGACCTGCTCCGCGACCACGGCATCAACGACGACGAGTACCACAAGATCCTCCGCCTCCTCGGCCGCGAGCCTTCGCTCACCGAGCTCGGCATCTTCAGCGTGATGTGGAGCGAGCACTGCTCCTACAAGTCCTCGCGCGTGCACCTCAAGCGCCTGCCCACGCGCAGCCGCCGCGTGCTGCAAGGTCCCGGCGAGAACGCCGGCATCATCGACATCGGCGACGGCTGGGCCTGCGCCTTCAAGATCGAATCCCACAATCACCCCTCGTTCATCGAGCCCTTCCAGGGCGCCGCCACCGGCGTCGGCGGCATCCTGCGCGACATCTTCACCATGGGCGCGCGTCCCGTAGCGGTCATGGACTCCCTGCGCTTCGGCCCCATCACCAGAGATGTAGCCCAGCCGCCCTCCACCGGCAACCAGGCGACCATTCACAAGAACCACTCCATCCTCGAAGGCGTAGTTAGCGGCATCGCCTCCTACGGCAACTGCTTCGGCGTGCCCAATCTCGGCGGCGAAACCAAGTTCGAGCCCTGCTATTCCGGCAATCCCCTGGTCAACGCCTTCGCTCTCGGCCTGGTGCGCAAGGATCAGATCTTCTACGCCAAGGCCGCCGGCGTCGGGAACCCGGTCATCTACGTCGGAGCCAAGACCGGCCGCGACGGCATTCACGG
>DASUBK010000361.1:0-5995 GCA_035763305.1 Terriglobales bacterium
CAGGATGCCCTTCATCACGTGGCGGTGCACGTGGTGGCCGAGTTCGTGGGCGAGGATGGCCTCAATCTCGTCGGCGCTGTACTTCTGCAGCAGCGTGTCGGCGAGGATGATGCGCCGCGTCGCCCCCAGGCCGGTCAGGGCGGCGTTGGCCTTGTTGCTCTTCTCCGACAGCTTCCACTCGTACACGCCGCGCACGCGGGTGCCGGCGCGCTCGCTGAGCCGCACCAGGCGCTCGCGCAGCTCCTCGTTCTCCAGCGGCTTGAACTTGTAGAAGATGGGGAACAACACCACCGGCGCGAGCTGGGCGAAGATCACCGTCAGAAAAATGAAAATGGCCCAGGCGATGAGCCACCAGATTTCGGGATCGGTGCGGATCGTCCAGTAGACCAGCTCCGCCACGATCGTTCCCAGCACCAGGCTGAGCAGCCAGCCCTTGATCTCGTCCCACACCCAGCTGGTCAGCTTCTGGTTGGAGAGATGGTAACGATGCTCGAGCTCAAAGCTGTAGCGGTCCAGCGGATACGTGATCAGCTTGCCGATCAAGAGCATCAGGCCGACGAAAAAGAACAATGCCAGCGCGTAGTGCTGGCCGGCGCTGACGTAGGCCCAGTCGCGCAGCAGCTCCGACCAGCGCAGCCCGCCGCGCGTCTTGGCGAACAGCAGCAGCAGGAGATAGGCAAGCCCGATCAGCGCGTCGGCGATGCCGAGCCGCCGCCGGATGCGGTTGTACTCGCGCGCCTCGGGCGTGTCGGGCGCGGAATTCGGGTTGGATTCGGCAAAGGTCACGGCGTCAATAGGGCCGGTTCCCACAAAGGCCACGAAGGTCCCACGAAGGACGGGGAGCGGATAGCCTCTCATTGTTTGTGCCGTCGGCGCGACCATCTTGTGGGTCGCGGGAACCACAATCGGCAATCGGAACTCGGCATTCGGCAATCCTACGCGCTGGTTGCCTTCTCGTGCACGAAGGCCACGGCGCTGTCGAGGATCTCCTTCACCAGTCCCGGCGTGGCGGCTTCGGAGTAGATGCGCATCAGCGGTTCGGTGCCGGAGGCGCGCATCAGCACCCAGGCATCGGCGCCGCCATCGGCGGGAGCATCGAGGAAGAACTTGATGCCGTCCAGGTTCTCCTTGCGCACCACGTTATAACGGCCCAGCACGCTGACGCCGTTCGATTCGGCCCGGCGGATGGCCGCCTGCTTGATGTCGTCGGCGATGTGCAGGTCGCGGCGGCCGTAATGATGGGCGCCGTACTCCTGCTGCAGCGCGGCCACCAACTGGCCCAAGGTCTTGCCCTCGTCGGCCATGGCGTTGGCCAGAAGCAGCGAGTTCAGGATGCCGTCGCGCTCCGGCAGGTGGCGCGGGATGCCGATGCCGCCCGACTCTTCCCCGCCGATGAGCACTTCCTTGCCGCTCAGCACCACGTCGCAAACGTACTTGAAGCCGATGCCGTGCTCGATCAGTTCGCGCCCATACTTCTTGGCAATGCGGTCGAGCATGCGCGTGGTGTTGAAGGCGCGCGTCACCGCGCCCGGCCACTGCTTGTGCTTGAGCAGCCACTGCAGCAGCACGGCGTAGCACTTGTGCGCGTCCACGAACATGCCGTCTTCGGCGACGGCGCCGATGCGGTCGGCGTCGCCGTCGGTGATGAAGCCGGCGTCGCACTTCTCCCGCACCACCATCTGCTGCGCCGCCAGCACGTGCGGCTCGATCGGCTCGGGGTTAATGCCGGGGAAGAGCGGGTTGACCTCGGCGCGAATCTGCACGTGCTGGATGCCGCGCTGGGCGAAGATGCCCGCCAGCACGTTGCGCCCCGCGCCGTACATGCAATCGATGCCGAACTTCATGCGCGCCGCTGCGATCTTGTCGAGGTCGGCGAACCTGGTGATCGCAGCGATGTACTCTGCCTTGAAATCGTCTTCCTTCACCACCGCCGCAGTGCCCCTGGGCGCGGCGCCGTTGCGGACCTCCTGCTCGATCTCCCTGATGATGGCGGGCCGCGCCGAGCCGCCGAACTTCTCCTTGAACTTCACTCCATTCCAGCTGGCGGGATTGTGGCTGGAGGTGATCATCACTCCGCCGGCGGTGTCGCGGCGCTTGACCGCGTAGGAAAGCGCGGGCGTGGGCGTGAAATCATTCGCCAGGGTGACGGGAATGCCGGCGGCGGCGATGGTCTCCGCGGTCGCCTCGGCGAAGCGGCGGGAGCCGAAGCGCGTGTCGTAGGCGACCAGGATGCCCTTCTTCGGATCTTCGTTTTTCAGCACGTAGCTGGCGATACCGGCCGCCACCCGGCGGACGTTCTCGAAGGTGTAGTCGTCGGCGATGACGCCTCGCCAACCGTCGGTGCCAAACTTGATGTCGGTAGCCATAGCGGAAGTTTCAGTTTCGGTTTCAGTAGCGGCGGGATTCAGGCTCGTGCAGCTCACGCCTTGTTGGACGCAAAATCCACCTCGGAAGTGGTCAGCGCAGCATCGGGAGCGAAGTGGAGAGGCTCACACGGAGGCCACGAAGGTTCCACGAAGTACACGGATCGAGAGTGTCCCTTGACTGGTGGCCTTTGTGGAACCTTCGTGACCTTCGTGTGAACCGGTCCCTACCATCACGCCGGTCAACTGCACACTGTATCAAACCAGGTCGTTGAGCTTCTTCTCGTCGAGGTACTTAACGACTTTGCCCACGTCCTGCGCCCGTTCGCGGCTGGTGATCAGCAGCGCGTCCTCAGTTTCCACCACCACCAGGTCTTTTACTCCCACCGCGGCGACGAACTTGCCCGGCGCGTGCACGTAATTGCCGGCGGCGTCGAGCGCGAAGCTCTTCGCGCCCTCGAGAATGTTGATGTTCTCCTGCAGCTTGTCGGCAGCCTTGTGCTCGTAGAGCGCTGTCCAGGAGCCGAGATCGTTCCAGCCGAACTCCGCCGGGATGCAGTAGATGTTGGCGGCGTGCTCGCCTTTCGCCGAGCGCGGCTCCAGCACTGCGTAGTCCACGCTGATATTCTCGCACTTCGGATACAGGCGCTTGAAGGTGCTCTCGAATTTCGCCGTGCCGAACGCCGCCGCGATCTCCTCCAGGTACGGCGCGGTCTCCGACAGGTGCTCGCGCAGGGCCTGGGCCAGCGTGCGCGCGCTCCACACGAACATGCCGCTGTTCCAGAAGTACTGGCCCGACTCGAAGAATTCGCGCGCGCGCTCGGCGTTCGGCTTCTCCGTAAATCGGCGTACCCGGCGCACGCTGCCCGGCAGCTTTTCGCCCACCTCGATGTAGCCGTATCCCGTTTCCGGGCGCGTAGGGCGGATGCCAATGACCACGATGTACCTGTCTTCGACCGCCAGCCGCACCGCCGCGCGCAGGTTCTTCTGGTACACCGCGGCGCTGGCAATCACGTGGTCGGAGGGAAACATGCCGACAACCGCGCCGGGATCCTGGCGCAGCAGCAGGAACGCGGCCAGCCCGATGGCGGGCGCGGTGTTGCGGCCCAGCGGCTCGGCGATGATCTGCTTCTTCGGCACCTTCGGCAGCTGGCGGGCGATGCCGTCGCGCAGCTCCTGGTTGGTGATAATCCAGAAGCGCTCGGCAGGCGCCAGCGGCAGCAGACGGTCCACCGTCTGCTGGATCATGGTCTTGCGGCCGTCCAGCGCCAGCATCTGCTTGGCGCGGCGGCGGCGCGACAGCGGCCAGAAGCGCGTGCCGCGCCCGCCGGCCAGGATCACGGGATAGAAGTTGGGAGACTTAGCCAATTTGCGATTTACGATTTGTGATTTGTGATTTGTCTAGCACCGTGTGTCTCGTGGCCGAAAAGATTCTCAACAGCTGATCTGCTTCATCGCACAATTGCTTTAGACGCTGACGTTGGACCAACCCGGAATCGGCAATCATGCCGAGCCAGAAGCAACTCTCGTCCGCCTCCTCGACCACTACGGCGAGTCGCGAAGCGAACTCCTGATTCGAACGCGCACGTCGGGCGGACCGGTAATTCGCAGCTACGGAGGTCCCGCTGCGAAGTAGCTGCTTACCAAATACGTCACCTTCGCGGTTGTGCGGCAGGGCCCGGCACAGTCTTACGATTCGAAGAGCGAAACTTCGCGCCCGCAACTCCAACTCATCTGATTTGCTCATGGTTGTCACCAGGAACAAATCACAAATCGTAAATCACAAATCACAAATTCCGGGCCGAGTTCTCTACGACTGACGAAGTTGCTTGTACCAAATAAGTCCTGGGCTGTGCTACGCCTGCAGCTGGTACGTGCGAGACCAGGAGTTCGACCTCCCACTGTCCTCGTACCTGTAATTCGCGAACACTCGCCGGCACCACAACCGCTTCTCCCCGTGCGAACGTTACCGGATCGCAACCGTCCGTTTCCAGCACGCCGCAGCCTTCGGTGGCTACGAGGATGCGAACCGCGGATATCGTCAGCGCCGGTACCGTACACGCCTCGCGCACGCGCGACTTCGTGACCACGAAGCACGGCGACTCCACCAGCTTCTCGCCGCGCGCCTGCGCCTTGCCGGCATTGGTCGACGTCTTCATCGCCTCGAGCCCCTGCTGCACGTGCAGCTCGCGCGGGCGACCGTAATCATACAGGCGATACGTGGTGTCGGAGTTCTGCTGCGTCTCCAGCAGGATCGAGCCGCCACCGATCGCATGAACGGTCCCCGCATCGGCGTAGATCATCTCGCCCGCATGCACCTCGATCCAGTTCATCAGCTCTTCGGCGCGGACCTCGCGGATGG
Source organism: Terriglobales bacterium (assembly GCA_035763305.1). Classification (GTDB taxonomy): domain Bacteria; phylum Acidobacteriota; class Terriglobia; order Terriglobales; family Acidobacteriaceae; genus DASUBK01. The sequence goes on from DASUBK010000361.1 coordinate 4,726, forward strand.
CGCGCTCGAAGTCGGCGCGGGTGACGCCCGGCTTCAGTCCCAGGCCGACCTGCGCGCCGGGCTCCGCCTTCAGCACGTACCAGCACTCGGTCTTGCCGCAAGGCTGGCCGATGCGCCGCGCCCTCTCGTCGTCCGGGTGCACCTGCACCGACAGCTTTTGCCGCGGAAAGAGGAACTTGACCAGAAGGGGAAAGCGGTCGGCTTGCGGCGCGGATTCCCCCACCAGCTCACGGCCGAACTTCTTCGCCAAGTCGCCCAGCGTGCTGCCCGCCAGCGGCCCGTTCGCGACCGTGCACTCCTCACCGGTCAACCACACTTCCCCAACCGGCTCGGTGCCGGGGACCTCCGCGAACAGCGGCGACAGGTCCCGCGTGCCCCAGATCCGTTCCTTGAATACCGGCTTGAGCAGCAGCGGATACAGGCGGCTCATGGACACTCCTGCACACCCCAACTATAGCCGATTGGACGCAAAAGGCCGCGGCCTCTCCCGCCGCAGCTCTGCTGGATTTAGACGGGGATGGAGCAGCTCAGGTTGGACGGAAGAATCGGGTCATCGGGTGATCGGGTCATCGAAGAAAAGCTAACCGCGGATTTTCGCGGATGATCGCGGATCAGAAAAAAGAAGACCAATCCGTGAGCATCTGCGCAAATCCGCGGTTGGTTTTCGATGGCCAGATGACCCGATGGCCAGATGGCCCGATTTCTAGAGTGCCGCCACGAACTTCTTCACTCGCTCCAGCCCCTTGGCGATGGCTTCCGACGACGTCGCGTACGAGAAGCGCAGGTGCTCCGTAGTGCCAAAGCCTTCGCCAGGCACGCAGACCACGCCCGCTTCGCGCAGCAGCTTGCCCGCCAGGTCGCCCGGCGTATTGACGCCTTTGCGGCCTAGCAGCGCGGAGATGTTCGGATACGCGTAAAACGCGCCCTCCGGCTTGGTGCACTTGATGCCCGGAATCTCCCGCAGCCCGGCGACGATCTGGTCGCGCAGGCGGATGTATTCGCTGCACATGTCGGCCACGCACTGTTGCGGGCCGGTCAGCGCCGCAATGGCCGCCTTCTGCACGATCGAGGTCGGGTTCGAGGTGGACTGGCTTTGCAGCTTGGCAATGGCGGAGACGATGGGCGCCGGCGCCAGCGCGTAGCCCATGCGCCAGCCGGTCATGGCGTAGGTCTTCGACAGCGAGCCGATGATGACCAGGTGCGCCTTGGCCTCGGTAAAGCCGCCCAGTGAAAACTGCCGGCCGGTGTAATTGAGGTAGACGTAGCACTC
>DASUBK010000362.1:0-3489 GCA_035763305.1 Terriglobales bacterium
CTCTGTGTCCTCTGTGGTTCAGTCGGGGTCTTTATAATTCGAAGCCATGGCCACGGCCGCCAAGGACGCCGAGCGCAAGATCGAGAAGCTGCGCGACCAGATCCGCCGCCACGAGCACCTCTACTACGTGCTCGACGCGCCGGAGATCAGCGACGCCGACTACGACGCGCTGATGAACCAGCTCAAGAAGCTGGAGGCCGAGCATCCCGACCTGATCACGCCCGACTCGCCCACCCAGCGCGTCGGCGGCAAGCCGCGCGAGGGCTTCGTCAAGGTCGAGCACTCCACGCCCATGCTCTCCCTCGACAATGCCTACAACGAGGAAGAGCTGCGCGACTGGGACCGCCGGGTCAAGGAACTGAGCGGCGAAGAGCAGGTGGATTACGTCTGCGAGTTGAAGCTCGATGGCCTCTCCATGGCGCTGCGCTTCGGCCCGGACTCGCGCGGCCAAGTCGTGCTGCAGCGTGCGGTCACCCGCGGCGACGGCTCCATCGGCGAGGATGTCACCCTCAACGTGCAGACCATCCGCTCGGTTCCCCTGCCGGTGCATGCCGACAAGCTGAAGAAGGCCAAGCTGGCGAAGGAATTCGAAGTGCGCGGCGAGGTCATCATGCCGATTGCCGCCTTCCAGCGCATGAACGACGAGCGCGAGAAGCAGAACCTTTCGAAGTTCGCCAACCCGCGCAACGCCGCGGCGGGGGCGGTGCGCGTGCTCGATCCCAACATCACCGCGCTGCGACGGCTGGATTTCTTCGCCTACTTCCTGCTGGTGGGCACACGCCCGCCGTTCGCCAGGCACTCGGAAAATCTGCAGGCGCTGAGCACTGCGGGCTTCAAGGTCAACGCCAACTGGCGGCCGGCAAAGACCGTGGACGAGGTTCTAGACTTCATCCGCGCCTGGGAGCCGAAGCGCGACGCGCTGCCCTACGAGATCGACGGCATCGTGATCAAGGTGGACCGGATCGACTTGCAGCGCGAACTCGGCTTCACCGGCAAGGCGCCGCGCTGGGCCATCGCCTACAAGTACGCGGCCCGCGCCGGCGTGACCAAGATCGAGGACATCCTGGTGCAAGTCGGACGCACCGGCAAGCTGACGCCGGTGGCGGCGCTCACGCCGGTGCCGATCGGCGGCACCACTGTCAGCCGCGCCACCCTGCACAATATGGACGAGATCGAGCGCCTGGGCGTGAAGATCGGCGATTGGGTGCAGGTGGAGCGCGGCGGCGACGTCATCCCCAAGGTCGTGAAGGTGGTGGAGGACAGGGAAGTCCCGGCGGAACGCCGCAAGGCCGCGCCCAGGGTCGCGCGGCGCGAGTTCCAGATGCCGGAGCGCTGCCCCGTCTGCGGCGGCCACGTGGTGCGCACCGAAGGCGAAGCCGATCACCGCTGCGTTAACGCCAACTGCCCCGCCAAGGTGCGGGAGACCATCCTGCACTTCGCCTCCCGCGGAGTGATGAACATCGAGGGCATGGGCGACGCGCTGGTCAACCAACTGGTGGACAAGGGCAAGGTGCGCAGCGTCGCCGATCTCTACGACCTCACCAAGGACGACCTGCTGGCGCTGGAGCGCATGGGCGACAAGTCGGCGCAGAACGTGATTGACGAGATCAATGGGTCGAAGAAGCTGCCGCTGGAGCGGGTGGTCTACGGGCTGGGCATCCGCTTCGTGGGCGAGCGCACCGCGGAATTTCTGGCGCAGCATTTTGGGTCGCTGGACGATATAATTGCCGCCGCCACCCTGCCCGGCGAGGCCGAAGCCACGGCCAGGCTGGAAGAGGTGGAGGAGGTCGGCCCGCGCATCGCCGCCAGCATCCGGGAATTCTTCCTCGAGCGCAAGAACCTGGAGCTCATCGAGCGGCTGCGCAGGGCGGGCCTGCGCTTCCAAGGAGAGAAGAAGAGGCGCGGCACGGTGCTGGCGGGCAAGACGTTCGTGCTCACCGGCACCCTGGAGCGCCACACCCGCGATGAGGCCAAGGCGAAGATCGAGGCCGCCGGCGGGCGCGTCTCCGGGTCGGTCAGCAAGAAGACCGATTATGTCGTGGCGGGTTCGGAAGCCGGCTCCAAGCTGGACAAAGCACGGGAACTTGGAATAAATGTAATCAGCGAACAAGAAATGGAAGCGCTCGTCCGGGGTGAATGAATGCTTCTCCTGCTGCTCTCGGGAATTCTCGCCGTGGTGCCTCTGCTGGGCATCGGGTACCTGTGGTATGTGGACCCAGCCTTGACCGTTGACAAGGTTTTCATGACCCTCATCGCGCTGGCCATCTCCGGCGTCTTCGCGCTGAACGCCATGCTGGAGATGAAGCGGCTGGTCAAGGGCGAAGAGGAACAGCCGTCGGCGCGCGGTGGCGGTGGGAGCCGCAGCATTTCGGTGGCTGCGGGCGCATCCAGCAGCGGCGCGGTGAAGGAGAAGGGCACCGTGCAGTCGGTGGGCTATTACGAGTCCGCCGTCGGCAGGGCCAACCACAGCATCATCACCTTGCGCGTGAAAGGCGACCAGACGCGGCTGGTGACGCTGCTGGGCGACCTGCGCGACCAGTTCCCGGTGGGCAAAGAGGTGGAACTGGTGTATCGCCCCGATCCCCAGGGCTTCAGCCTGGTGGAACGGCGGATCTTCGCGTAACTCTTGTCATCCTGAGCGAAGCGAAGGATCTATGTATCTCGTAGCTCGCACCAACAACGTAGATCCTTCGCTTCGCTCAGGATCACACCAAATCAGCCGCCCATTGCCGCCAGCCGCTGGTTCAGCGCTTCCAATTCCGCCTTCAACAGTTCCTGGTAGCGCGGGTTCTGGCTGGATTGCATCTGTGTCATCACCCGCGTGCGCGCCAGTTCGAGGTTCTTCTTCTCCGTGAGGCGCTGCCGCTGTTCCGGCGTGAGTTGCCCGGCGGGGGCTTTGCTGGTGTTAAGTGCAGTGGACTGCTGTTCCTCGACCGACTTCGATTCCCAACCTCTGGCCATGCCTCGATTATAGGGCAGTTCTAACCGGGGGAGCGCTCATGTACCGCAGGGGCTCACGTAGCCGCAGAGCCTGCCCTGAGCCTGTCGAAGGGCGACCCCGCCTGCGGTACGCTCCACGCGCGAAAAAAAGTCGAGCCCCAGAGGCCGCTGAGTTCCGCGTATCCTCTGTGGCTCGGCGCGTGGTTCGTCCGCTTACGCCACCCGTCGTGCGCCGCCGCACATCGGGCAGCCGCCGCAGATCTCGCCCCGCCGCGTATGCAGCGCCTCGGCAAAGCGGGTAAAGCGCGGCGGCAGGTCGCGGCTGAGGTCCTCGTCCCACATCCGCGGCGTCATGCCGGCGCCCTGCACGGCGTCCTCGGCGCGCGCTGCCGTGCCCGCCGGGCGCATGCGCGTCGGCTCCGGCACCGGCGTGGAATTGAACATCGGCGTGCCGGGGCTGGCGAACTTGTCCGTCAGACGCTGCGGCGTGAGATCGGCCGCGTTGACCTCGCGCTCGCGTGCCGGCGCGGGAGTGGCCGGCATCTCCTC
>DASUBK010000363.1:0-2513 GCA_035763305.1 Terriglobales bacterium
TGCTCTACATCGCGATGGAATTGCTCGACGGCCGCACCTTGCAGGCGCTGCTGGCCGAGCGGCGCCGCCTGCCGGTGAGGCAGGCCATCGACATCGTCCGGCAAATCTGCGCCGGGCTCGACTTCGCCCACGCCAAGGGCATCGTGCACCGCGACATCAAGCCCGCCAACGTAATGCTGGCCAGCCACGGCTTCGCCAAGATCACCGACTTCGGCATCGCGCGCAGCGGCGAGGCCATGACTCTCACCGGCCAGGTCCTGGGAACGCCGCACTACATGTCTCCCGAGCAGGTGATGGGCAAGTCGCTGGACGCGCGCAGCGACCTGTTCAGCGTGGGCGTGATCCTCTACGAGATGCTCACCGGGGAGCGGCCCTTCGACGGCCAGAGCATGACCACCGTGATGTACAAGATCGTGCACGAGACGCCGGTGCCGCCGCGCTCGCTCGACACCAGCATTCATCCCGGGCTCAGCGCGGTGGTCGAGAAGGCGCTGGCGAAGTCGCCGGAGATGCGCTACCAGAGCGGAGCGGAACTGGTGGCGGCTCTGGAAAACCATCGCAACATCGATCCGGCGCTGGTCGCCACGGCCGCCACGTCGGCGTTGCCGGCGGACACGACCGCCATGTACACGCAGCCCGCGACTCCGGGCGGCCGTTACGAACCCGGGCCGCGCGCGGCCGGGCCGGTCCCGGGTGCCGCGCTTCCGCCGGTGAAGGTGCCGCGCCGCCGCGCGTCTCTGTACGTGCTTGCGATTCCGTTGGTCGCGGTCTTGATTGTGTTGAGTTGGGTGCTCTACCGCCGCGCGGAACAACCAGCGCCACAGCTCTCGACTGCGCCGCCGTCGACAGCGAACCCCACGTCGGGCGGGAATGTGCCGTCAGCGCCGCAGCCATCGGCGGCTGTGGCTACGGGAACGAACTCCGCGGAACCATCCCCGCCGCAGACCCCATCCGCGCCGGAGAACAGCGTGTCGGTTGCGCGCGGAGCTTCGCCCGACAAGGAAACCGCGAAGATGACGGTGAACAGCTCGCCTCCGGGCGCGCAGGTAGTGGTGGACGGCACCAACACCGGCCAGACCACGCCCGCGGTGGTGGAACTGGCGAAAGGCGAACACACCGTCGCGCTGCAGTTGCAGGGATTCCAGCAGAGCGCGGCCAAGTTCAAGGTGCGCGGCGGGGAAGAATTCGAGTTCGCGCCCAATCTGGCCGTGGTCATGCCCAATATGCCCGCCATCCCGCAGGTGAGCATCCCCAACATCGATCTCAGCGCTCTCACCGGACTCAAGAACATGAAGGAGATGGTGCAAGCGCAGATGGATCGCGCCCAGGGAGAGCAGTGGCGCGAGTGGGGCGCCAGCGTGAAGAAGGGAGAGCCGGTGATCATGGTCATCACCAGCCCGCCGGGCGCCAGCATTGCGCTGGACAAGAAAGATACCGGCAAAAAGTCGCCGGCGGTGATTCATCTCGACGCCAACGGAACCTACCACGTGCGCGTCGAGCTGCCGGGTTACAAGCCGGAAGAGCGCAAGGTCAAAGTCAAAGAACACTCTCCCGGCCAGGTGCAGTTCACGCTGAAGAGGACCGCTCCCGAGCCGCCACAACCTCCGCAGTAATCACGCGACTCGGTCCCAGGCGACGCCCTCTGTTAACTACGAAGTAACAATCGTGCGCCCCCCCGCGTAAATCTGCGCCAAGTACTTTCCGAGCGGACAAAATCCTTTGACCTGATTCCAGTCTCGGGGCACAATCCTGGCAATCGCGCCACTGAGTCATTCCCCCAGATCTGCGGCACAGAATCCGGCCCCCCAAAGTAGGTACGAGTCATGAGTGTTGGTGTGCTCGCATTGCGGGCTGCGGCGCGTTACGTGTGTCGTGTCGCCGCTGCAATCACCGCGCCGGGAATGTTTGTCCTGCTGTGGTGTGCTCTCGGCGCCGCGCAGGCAAAGCCCGCGGTCGTGGGCACCATCGTTTACAGCCGCGCCGGTGCGACCGAGGGCTCCATCTGGATGGCGGCGGGCGACGGCTCCTCCGACGTTCCCATCGCCGCAGGCGAATGGCCGGCGCTGTCTCCGGACCATCACTGGATGGCGTACCACGGCGTCTACGCTTCCGGATCGAGCGCGCCGCAGTCAAGCATCTTCGTGCGCCAGTTGCCCGCCGGCGCGGATGCCGAGGTGTACCGCTACGGCAGCGATTCCGCGAATTACTATTCCTTTACGGCCGACAGTTCGAAGCTGTTCTTCGATGCCATCGCCGACATCAACGCCGTCAATCGCGACGGCAGCGGACTGCAGGCCGTCATCCTCAACGGCGACGGCGGCCTCGATGACGTTCCCATCGTCCGCATCTCCGACGGGGCGTTCGCCTTTCACAATGCCAACTCCGGCCTCGGTCTCGCCAAGGCCGACGGGTCGAACCAGCATTTCATCGCCAACACCAGCGCCGGCGATCTGTGGCCGCAGTGGTCGCCCGACGAGGCATGGCTCTCGTTCAACCACGCCGGCAATCTCTAC
>DASUBK010000364.1:0-3187 GCA_035763305.1 Terriglobales bacterium
GTGGCCTTCATGTCCGCCACCTTACTGGACGGTAATAAGATCGCAAGCGATATCCGCGCGGAAGTGGCCGCCGAAGTGAAATCATTGACCGCCGGAGGAATGCGCCCCGGCTTAGCCGTCATTCTGGCCGGTAACAACCCGGCATCGGAAATCTACGTTCGCGGCAAGGTGAAAAGCTGTGAAGAAGTCGGCATTTACAGCGAAAAGCACACCCCTCCCGACACCGTCTCGACTGAGGAGCTGCTCGAGTTGGTGGAAGATCTGAACCGTCGCGACGAAATTGACGGGATCCTGGTGCAGCTGCCGCTGCCCGCGGGGGTGGACTCGAAAAAGGTGCTCATGGCGGTAGACCCGGCCAAGGATGTCGACGGCTTTCATCCCATGAACGTCGGATTTCTGTCGACGCAGCGTCCGGGGCTGGTACCCTGCACGCCGGCCGGCATTATCGAGGTGCTGAAGCGCAGCCAGATTCCGATTGCCGGGCAGGAAGCCGTAGTCGTCGGGCGCAGCGACATCGTCGGCAAGCCCACCGCCATGCTGCTCACCAACGGCAACGCTACCGTCACCATCTGCCACTCCAAAACTAAAGACCTGCCGGGCGTCTGCCGCCGCGCCGACATTCTGGTCGCCGCCATGGGCCGCTCCGGCATGATTACCCGCGAATACATCAGGCCCGGCGCTGCCGTCATTGACGTCGGCATGAACAAGATCACCGACCGGGCCGAGTTCGAAAGATTTTTTAAAGGAAACGAGAAGCGCGAGGCCGCCTTCGCCAAGAACGGCTCCACGCTCATCGGTGACGTTCACCCCAACGCCGCGGAGGTCGCCGGCGCGCTCACGCCCGTGCCCGGTGGCGTCGGCCCCCTGACCATCGCCATGCTCATGGTCAACACGGTCAAGGCAGCGAAGATGCGTCGCGCCGCCAAACTTACCCCCGCCCTCGCCATCCACACGTAGGTGCAGGCGCCCTCGCCTGCACAGGCGCGCGCAGCGCGCCCGCATCGCAGCGTCATGCCTTCGTGCCCTTCGTGGAAACTTCGTGTCCTTCGTGTGAACCGGCCCTGTTCGTTCACACAAAGGCCACGAAGGTTCCACGAAGGCGTTGCGGTAAACTCGTCCGCGAACTCGGAGGCTCCGATGCTTCGCGCGCTCCTTCTCTCTTTCCTGATTGCCCTCTTCGCCTCCTCCGCTTCCGCCCAGGCCGCCGATCCCGCGCTCCTCGCCGACATTAACCAGATGCCCGCCGTCGACAACCACGCCCACGTCCCCAAGCTCACCTCTCCCGGAGAGAAGGACGACGAGTTCGACGCCCTGCCCTGCGACACCCTCGAACCCTCCGGCGCGCCGGCGATGACAGCTCCCGACAATCCCCAGTTCCTCGCCGCCTGGAAAGCCCTCTGGAAATATCCTTACAACGACGCTTCGCCCGCGCACGTCAAGGAACTGCTGGCCACCAAGGAGCGCATCCGCCGCGAGCAGGGCGACAACTACCCCGCCTGGGTGCTCGACCAACTCCACATCCAGACCATGCTCGCCAACCGCATCGCCATGGGCCGCGGACTCGACAACCCGCGCTTTCGCTGGGTTCCCTACGATGACGCGCTCCTGTTCCCCTTGGAAAACACCGGCATGGCCGACACGCCCGACCGCAAATTTTTCTTCAGCCGCGAAGACGCGCTGCTGAAACGCTACCTCGCCGCCGTCGCACAGAAGGGCGTCCCGCTCACCCTCGACCAGTACGTTTCGCAAGTGGTTCGCCCCACGCTGGAAAAACAGAAGCAGGGCGGCGCGGTGGCCATCAAGTTTGAAGCCGCCTACCTGCGCGCGCTCGACTTCGGCCCCGCCACCGAGCAGGTCGCCGCCAGCATCTACCAGCTCTACTCCATGGGCGGTGCGCCGCCGCGCGACGACTACAAGAAGGTCCAGGACTATCTCTTCCGTGTGGTCGCCGCCGAAGCCGGCCGCCTCGGCATGGCGGTCCACATCCACACCGGCGGCGGCTGCGGCGGCTATTTCCAGCTCGCCGGCGCCAATCCGCTGCAACTCGAGTCGGCGCTCGACGATCCCGCGCTGCGCAAGACCACCTTCGTCCTCATCCACGGCGGCTGGCCCTTCACCCGCGAGATGGGCTTCCTGCTGCTCAAGCCCAACGTCTACACCGACCTCAGCGAGCAGACCTGGCTCCTATCCCCGCACGAGATGGCCGGCAACGTCCGCCAGTGGCTGGAGATGGCGCCCGACAAAGTCATGTTCGGCACCGACCTCTTTCCCGGCACGCCGGAGAACGATTGGGAAGAAATCGGTTGGGTGACCGCCCACACCGCCCGCGAAGCCCTGGCCCGCGCCTTGACCGGCATGATCGACGACGGCGAGATCACCCGAGCCCGCGCAGAAGAGCTGGCGCGGCAGGTTCTGAGCGGCACGGCGACGAAGCTGTACGGCCTTCACTAGCGCTCGCCAGCGAAACTCGTGCCGCGATACAAGCCTGCACCTGTCACGGTGCCAGGCGTTGTATCATCGGGAATTGCCTGTGCCGTCACCGCCCACGACATCCGTGCCGTTGGAACCCACTTGCCCACGCTGCGGCGAGCGCATCCCCTTCGACGAGACCCGCTGCCCCAACTGCAGCCGCCGGACAAAACGCCCGTACCCCCTCGCCCTGCTGATTACCGTCCTGGTGCTGGTCGCGGCCGCGCTCTTCGTCCTCACCCACTTCGCCGCCGCCTCCTTCGAGACCAAGCAGGCCCAGCTGGCGCAGCAGTGGTTCGAGCGCGGCGAATTGGAATTCCGCAGCGCCCGCGTGCTGCCCGCCATTGACGACTACCGCAACGCCCTCGCCTACTCCCACCAGAACTCGCGCTACCGCCTGCGCCTCGCCCAGGCCCTCGAAGGCGCCGGGCGGCTGCGCGAAGCCCGCGCCTACCTGCTGGCCCTCTGGGATGAGCAACCCGGCGACGGCAACGTGAACCTGCAATTGGCGCGTCTCGCCGCCCGCGATGCCGACGAAAACAACGCCGTCCGCTATTACCAGGGCGCCATCTATGGCATCTGGAATGAAGATCCGGAGCAGCAGCGGCGCAATGCCCGCATGGAGCTCATCGATTTCCTGGTCGACCGCCAGCGCACCCGCCGCGCCGAGGCGGAACTGATCCAGCTCAGCGTCGACCTGCCCAAGGACCCGCAGGTG
>DASUBK010000365.1:0-4340 GCA_035763305.1 Terriglobales bacterium
GGCGATGGTGACGAACTCCCCTATTCCACGATCTCCAGCGTGTAGCGCTTCTGCTGCTTCACGCTCACCGCCGCCAGGATGGTGCGCAGCGCGCGCGCCGTCCGTCCCTGCTTGCCGATGACCTTGCCGATCTCCGGCCCGGCGACCCGCAACTGCAACTCGGTACCGCCGTCCAGGTCTTCGGCCTCGACCGAAACCACGCTGGGATCGTCCACCAGCGCCTTGGCGAGACTTTCCATCAGCAGCCGCACATCACCGGCCGGATGGGACGGCTCCGCTCTGCCCACGTTGGACACGCTCTCTCCTCGCTATGGGGAAGGTCGCTGCTAGGCCGCGGTTTCCGCGGTCGGTGCCGGCGCCTTGGACAACAGCTTGCCGACGCGGTCCGACATCTGCGCGCCCTTGCTGCGCCAGTAGTCAATCCGCTCCCGTTTCAGGTCCACCGTGGCCGGGCTGGTGCGGGGGTTGTAGGTGCCCACCACTTCCACCGAACGGCCATTGCGGGCGCGCTCCTTCTCGATCACCACCACGCGATAGTACGGCTGCTTGCGCGCACCCACGCGCGCCAAACGAATCATTAGCACTGTCTACGATTTCCTTTCCTGCTGGTTAGACCGCGGCCTACGGCCGGGCGCGTGCCGGGGCACACAAACCCTTATTATTGCTGAAGTTGGCACATCTGGCAACCACGATTGTGCAGCCGCTCAACGAGCCTGCGCCATGCCCGTAGAAGGCCCGCTCCCAAAGCGGCAGGCGCAACACGCTGCGGCCCGCTGTTGCCTTTGGAGTAGCGGTTTATCTGTGATAATGTACCCAAACCCTAAGTGTCTCCCGGCCGTTTTTCGAACCGCCTCATGGTGTGTCCGGGCGGCCGAAAAGACACAGGATCGCTCGCGAACCGCTACCAGTTCCGCCCGCATCCTGCCGTTTGGCGACTGGACCCCCAGCGCGGGCTCGATGGGGCAATTCGGCTGTTTTGGCCTGGGAGTCCATCCTCTATGGCGCTTGGTTTTGGCTTTAATAAGGCAAAGGTTCTCGCCTCCGCGGAGAAGTACGTCCAGCAGGGCAAGCTGCAGAATGCGATTGCCGAGTACGAGAAGGTGGTCAAGGACGATCCCAAGGACCTGACCATCCTGAACACCATCGGCGACCTGTACGCCCGCCTCGGGCAGACCGAGAACGCGGTCAAATTCTTCAAGCGAGTCGGCGACCACTATGCCGGCGACGGCTTCACCGTGAAAGCCATCGCCATGTACAAGAAGCTGACCAAGCTGGCGCCCAGCAACACCGACTGCATCCAGCGCCTGGCCGAGCTCTATACGCAGCAAGGCCTGTACAACGACGCCAAGCAGCAGTACATGGCGATCGCCGACTACTACATCAAGGCCAACGAACTCGACTTCGCCGCCCGCGTTTTCCAGAAGATGCTGGAGCTGGACCCGGAAAACGCCGCCATGCAGGCCAAGCTCGCCGACCTGTACATCCGCATGGGCAAGAAGGAAGACGCGAAGGAGATCTTCTTCCGCGCCGCCGAGTCGCTGTACCAGCGCGCCGCCATGGACGCGGCCGACGAGGCTGCCGCCAAGGTGCTGAGCATCGAGCCGGGCAACGCGCGCGCCCTGATGCTGCGCGCCCGCATCGCCATCGATTCCGGCAATCCTGACGCCGGCGTCGGTTACGTGCAGCGCATCCCCAACCTGGACTCGCGCGCCGACGCGCTCAACCTCATGCTGCAGGCGCAACTCTCGGCCGGCAAGTGGAACGAGGCGGACCCGCTGGCGCGCAAGCTGCTCAACGTGCACAACGAGCCCGGCGGCATCAACGCCTACGCGCAGGCGATGCTCACCCACGGCGAGTGCGAAAAGGCGGTCCAGGTCTACAGCGAATTCTCCGACAAGCTGCTGGCCGGCAATCCCAATGCGCTGACCGAGGAATTGCATCCGCTGATCAGCAAGGTGAAGGACAACGCCGTCGCGCTGCAGGCGCTGCGTGGACTGTTCAAAAAAGCGGGCGACCGCGGCCACGTCAGCGAGGTCACCGAGTTGCTGGCGCACGCGCTGGTGCAGGCCGGCGACTTGCCCCAGGCCCGCGATCTCTACAAGGAACTGGCGGGGCTGGAGCCGGAGAATCCCACCCATGAACAGAACTACCGCCAGGTGATGGCGCGCCTGGGCGAGGATGCCGCCTCGCGTCCGCTGAGCGTGGCCGAAGGCGAGCAGGCCTTCATGGTGGACGAGTTGGCGATGGGCAGCCCGTCCATCACACAGGAATATCCGGGCGACGTCGAAGCCGCCATCAAGGCCGCCCTCACCGACTCCGAGCTGATGAGCTCCTACAGCAAGCCGGAAAAGGCGCTGGAGCCGGTGGAAAAGGCGCTGGCCAAGGCGCCGCACGACGTGCGCCTGAACCAGCGGGCGGCTTCGCTGTATGCCGAGTTGAGCCGCTTCGCCGATGCGGCTCGCTGCTGCACGGTGCTGGCCGATCTCTATCGTGGCGCCGGGCACGCCGAACAGGGCGGCAAGTACCGCGACATGGCGGCGAAGTACCAGCAACGCGGCGGCGCCGCTGTCGCCCCCGCGCCGCCGCCGGCTGCCGCCGAGTTGACCGGCGAGGCTGCGTTCGCCGATTACGCCATGCCGGTCGAGGCTCCTGCCCCACCCGCCGCCCCGGCCGAATTCTCCATGGAAGTTGCGGCAGAGCCCGCGTCGCAGGGCGAAATCGACCTTTCCGACGAGTGGCAGTCCCACGTAGAAGAGCCGGCTAAGCCTGCCGCAGAGAAGGCCGCCCGCGCCGCTTCACCCAAGGAACTGGCCGACGAAGCGCGCTTCTATCTCGCCCAAGGCATGAGAACGGAAGCCGAGGCTACGATGGCGAAGTTGGCTGAGCTCGCGCCCAACTCTCCGGAGTTGGCCGCGTTGCGCGCCGAACTGGCGCCCGTCGCGAGCGCAGGCAAGGTCGCGGAGTATGCGATGGAGGTGTCAGCGCCCGCGGAAACGCCGGTTGCCGACTTCAGCGTGGAAGTGACACCGCCGCCCGCGCTAATTCCGGCGCCCGCCTCCGTGCCGGCGCCGGCGATGGCTGCCAAGGGCGATGTGCTGGGCGACCTGGTCGCCGATCTGGAAGAGGCCCTACCCGCCGACTTCGGCGCCAAGACCGCGCCCGTCGCGCAAGCGGCGGCAGCTTCCGCCGCGCCGGCGGCCGCGATCAGCAAGCCGGTCCCGGTCGCGTCGGCGGCAGCGGTCCCGGCTCCGCCCTCGGTGGGTCCGCCGCCCGCTACGGTGGTCGCCGAAGCAGGCGGCGCTAAGGACATGCTGGCCGACATCTTCGACGAGTTCAAGGAAGAGGCGGAAGGCGGCGTCGCGACCCAGGCCGAAGATCCCGAAACTCACTACAACCTCGGCGTCGCGTTCAAGGAAATGGGCCTGCTCGACGAAGCGATCGGCGAGTTGCAGAAGGTTTGCCACGCCGTGGATCAGGGCCTGGCCTTCCGCGACACCATGCAGGCCTACACCTGGCTGGCGCAGTGCTTCGTGGACAAAGGCGTGCCGGAAGCGAGCGTGCAGTGGTATGAGAAGGCTCTGAAGGTAGCGCCCGACAAGGACACCCGCAACGCCGTGCACTACGATCTGGCCTCGGCGCTGGAAGCCGCCGGCAACCGCCCGGGCGCGCTGCAGCATTTTCTCGAAGTTTACGGGTCCAACATTGACTACCGGGATGTCGCCGAGCGCATCAAATCCCTCAGGTCGTAGAAACCATTTATGATGGGATCTGCGTCCCAGACCGAACCAGGTGGGACGGCGTGCATTCTGATTCGCAATTCATCGGAGCCGAGGGTTTAAGTCCCATCGCCACCAACTTCACTCCAGCCGAACCGCGGGACGGCCAGTCCTCCGCCGCCGGCCAGCCTGTCTCCCGCCTCGAAGTCTGGGCCGCGCGCTCCTCGCTGATCACCTATGTCATCTTCTGCGTGTGGGTCGGCATGATGCTGGCGGTGATTCCCTGGACGGCCGCCTGGGTGAACAACGGCCTGGTGGTTGACCATCCGCTGCTGCGCTCCCTGGTCGAGGCTAACTTCACTCGCGGCGTGGTCACCGGCGTGGGCCTGGTGGATATCTTCCTTGGCATCTGGGAAGCGGTGCACTATCACGATCCCGGGAAGCGCGGCCGGTAGCCGGTCGCCAGTCGCCAGTCGCCAGTTGCCGGTTGTCGGTAGCCGGTAGCCGGTAGCCGGTAGCCGGTTATTAGTCCTCGGAATGGAACCAAACCAGCGAATGTTTCCCACCTGTGTCGCCCACTTCTGTATTCTTAGCCTCTTGCCGCCCTTGACCCGCAACCGATAA
>DASUBK010000366.1:0-3101 GCA_035763305.1 Terriglobales bacterium
GTTTCAGCTGCCCGCCGGCGTGTGCATCGACCGGCAAGACCGCATTTACGTCGTGGATTCCTACAACCGCCGCGTGCAGGTGTTCCAGTTTGTCGGGCCCCAGGGCGGCGTAGGAGGTATGGAATGAGACGCATGCTGATCGGACTGGCGCTGGCGACGCTGGTCCTGGCAGGGAGCTCGCAGGCGCAGAACAAGCGTCTGCCGGTTGACGACTCCCTGCACAATCTGTCGCCCGTGAACGGCCAGGGCGCCGACACCTGCCGCTACTGCCATTCCGCGCACAAGACCGCTCCCGTCCGCGGGCTGTGGAACCACCAGCTCTCCACCGCCGAGTACCAGTTCTACACCAGCAGCAGCTACAAGCAGGGCGCCGCCTCGCTGCCCACCGATTCCCCCAGCCGGCTCTGCCTCAGCTGCCACGACGGCACTGTAGCCCTGGGCTCGACCTACGGTTCCTCGACTCCGCTGCCCACCAACAAGAGCCTCTCCGAAAAGAACAATCTCGGCACCGACCTGCGCAGCAGCCACCCCTTCGGCTTCGACACCTGGGTGCGCGACAACACTCTGCGCGACGAACTGTTCAGCTCCAATCCGCGCATCACCGGCGACGCCCACGTGAAGCTCTACGCCGGGCGCATCGAGTGCAGCACCTGCCACGAGCCGCACACGCCCAACATCGATCCCAAGCGCCCCGACATGTTCCTGGCGGTCAGCAACGAGAACGGCGGGCTGTGCCTCTCCTGCCACGATGCGAACAAGCCGGCGCCGAACGTCCTGAACGGCTGGCTCGCCAGCGCGCACGCCACCAGCGGTACCAAGGAAGGCACCAACTACACCGGCTACTCCACGGTTGCGGAGAGCGCCTGCACCACCTGCCACGCACCGCACAACAGCGGAGCCGAACGCCTGCTGCGCGACGGCGGCGCCAAAGGCTGCCTCGAGTGCCACGCCAATGCCGCCTCGCAATCGCACTTCGCCCAGACCTGGGTCGGCTACGACGATCCCTCCAAGTTCATGCACCCGGTCTTCGCCACCGGGCACAAGCCCGACGAGGATCTGAAGTCGGCCGCGACTCCGCGCCACTCCGATTGCTGGGATTGCCACAACCCGCATGCCGCGCGGCCGAATGGTCCCACCACCGCCCCCGCGGTGCAGCCGGTGCTGGCGCAGACCTCCGGCATCGACAAGGACGGCAACCCGGTCACCGCGGCCAACCAGTACGAAGTCTGCTTCAAGTGCCACGGCGACAGCGCCAACAAGCCGCAGGGCGCCAGCTTCGCCAAGTACGGCTACACGCCCACGCGCCAGGTGGACGCCCACAACGTCCGGCTGGACTTCAACTCCGCCTTCTCCCGCCACAACGTGGTGCAGGCGCGCAGCGGCAATACCTCGCCCGCCTTCCGTAACGCCATGCTGCGGCTGGACGGAACCGCCGGACGCAGCCTGACCAGCGGCTTCCTCTACTGCACCGACTGCCACAACAATGACAAAGCTCAGGAGTCCGGCGGCAACGGCCCCAACGGCCCGCACGTCAGCTCCTACGAACACCTGCTGGAACGGCGCTACGACATGAATCGTCCCGCCGCCTCGCGTGAGCTGCCGGTGATGTCGCTCAACATCCCGCCCGACGGCGGAGATCCGCTGAACGGCCCCTTCGCGCTGTGCAACAAGTGCCACGACGTCGCCCGGCTGCTCAGTTCCTCCGGCGACACCGCCTTCAAGCAGCACGCGCAGCACGTGGTGAACGGCGGAATCTCCTGCTCGGTATGCCACGCGCCGCACGGCGTGCAGAGCTCCAACAGCACGGCCGCGCTGCATGCGCACTCCATCAACCTCGACCTGGCCATCGTCAATCCCGAGCCGGCGACCAACCAGGTGATGATCGACACCGCCAACCGCACCTGCACCGTCGCCTGCCACATGAGCAACTCCGGGCCGGTGGTGCACAACGGCGTGAAGTACTAGGCTTCCTCCCCCAAATAGCAGAAGGGATGCGACCCTGGTCGCATCCCTTCTGCTGTGAAACTGAAACTGAAACTACTCCACCGCGTGGTGCCTTACATCGGCGCCGCGGGTCCAGAAGATCACGTCTTCGGCGATATTGGTAGCGTGATCCGCGACTCGTTCCAGGTTGCGCGCGATCAGCAGCACATCCAGCGCCTGGCGGGATTTTTCCGGCGACTCGCGCATCTCGCGATCCATGGCCAGGAAAATTTCGCGATTCATCTGGTCCACGGTGTCGTCGCGCTCCAGCACCTGTTGCGCCGCGGTGGCGCTGCCGGCGATGAACGCCTGCAACGCCGTGTGCACCATATCGAGCGCCACCTCGGCCATGCGCGGGATGTCCACCGCCAGCTCCGCCGGCGGCAGCGCCACCAGGTCCATCACCCGCTGCACCACATTGACCGCCTGGTCGCCCACGCGCTCCAGGTCGGCATTGATCTTCATCACCGCCAGGATGAAGCGCAGGTCCACCGCCATCGGCTGCTGCATGGCGAGCAGGTCGAAGGCCAGTTCGTCGATCTGCCGCTCGGCGACATTGATGTCCTGCTCGCCGTCGAGCACTCGCTGGCACAACGCCAGGTCGCGTCCGCGATAGGCGCGCATGCAGAGATCTACCGCCTGCTCCGCCATGCCCGCCATGGAGAGCAGCCTGGTCTTGAGTTGGTCCAGGCCTTCCTGGAAGCGCGTGCGCGTCATCCGAACCTTCCCGTGATGTAGTCTTCCGTCCGCTTGTCCGACGGCGTGGTGAAGATCTTGGTCGTCTTGTCCACCTCGATCAACTCGCCCATGAGAAAAAATCCGGTCAGGTCCGAGACCCGCGCTGCCTGCTGCATGTTGTGGGTCACGATGACCACCGTGTAATCGTTCTTCAACTGGTAGATCAACTCCTCGATCTTGGCGGTGGAGATGGGGTCCAGCGCCGAAGCCGGTTCGTCCATCAGCAGCACCTCGGGGCTGACCGCCAGCGCGCGCGCGATGCACAGCCGCTGCTGCTGCCCGCCGGAGAGGCTGGCGCCCGATTTCTTCTTCAGCGCATCCTTGACCTCGTCCCACAACCCCGCCGAGCGCAGCGACCGCTCCACGATTTCGTCCAGTTG
>DASUBK010000367.1:0-5119 GCA_035763305.1 Terriglobales bacterium
GACGCCGTACAGCAGCAGGGTCATGTACAGCATCATCGCCAGCACTACGGCCGCCAGGAACAGCACCGCGGTGTTGGTGCGCGATTCCTTGCCGCCCGTCACCTTCACCAGGTCGAGTTTGACTTCGGAGAGGATGTCGTCGAGTTCGCCGGCGTCGACGCCGCGTTGCGCCAGCGCGCGCTTCAGTAGTCCCAGCCGGAGCGCGCTCTGCAGCGCGGCGCCTTCCACGAAATCGCTGCTCTCGCGCGTGAGGTAGGACACTTTGCGCGACTGCAGCGCCTCCGGCGTGCCCCACAGGAACCCGTCGATCTGGCCCGACTCCAGGCGGGCGCGCAGCGCCGATTCCTCGGCCGCGCTGGTGTTCGCGTCCAATTCCACCTTGTAGGTGGCGTCCTTGGATTTGAGCAACTGCGCCTGCACGGCCTGGGCGAAGACGGCGTCGGCGGAGGCGATCACCACCCGCCGCGTGCCGCCCGATTTCATGGTTGCCATCTTGCTGGGCAGCAGCATCGCCGCCGCCAGCAACGCGGGCAGAAGAAAGGTCGAGACGAGGAACGACTTGGTGCGCACTCGCTCCAGGTATTCGCGCCTCAATACCAGCCAGGTCTTATGCATGAACCTTGCTCACAGTCTCGATGAAAATCGCTTCCAGGGAAGGTTCCACCAGTTCGAACCTGTTGACGCGGGCGCGGGCGGCCGCCTGCTGCAGCAGTTGCTGCGGATCGGCGCCGGGCGCCAGGCGCACCTCGACGTAATTGCCGTAATTGTTGAACGACTGCACCAGCGCGTTGTTCTCCAGGAAGCCGTCTCCGCCCTCGTACGCCAGTTGCACGTCCTTACGGCCGTAGCTGGACTTGATCTGCTTCAGCTCGCCCTTGAGCACCGCCTGCCCTTGATTGATCAGGCAGATGCCGTCGCACAGGCGCTCGACCGTGTCCATGCGGTGAGTGGAGAACAGGATGGTTTTGCCCGCCTGCTTCAGCTCCAGCAGGATGTCCTTCAGCAACACGGTATTCGAGGGATCGAGGCCGGAGAACGGCTCGTCGAGGATGAGCAGCGTGGGATCGTGCAGCAGGGCGGCTATGAACTGCACCTTCTGCTGCATGCCCTTCGACAGCTCCTCGACCTTCTTCTCCATCCACTCGCCGAGCTGCAGGCGGTCGCACCACCAGGAGGCTTTGCTCGCCGCCTCACCCGCGCGCAGACCCTTCAACTCCCCGAGAAACACCAGGTGCTCCAGCACCTTCATGCGCTTGTAGAGGCCGCGCTCCTCGGGCAGGTAGCCGATGCGGTCGAGGTGGGCGCGGCGGAAGGGCTCGCCGAAGAGGAGGACCTGACCCGCATCCGGCGCGGTGATGCCGATCATCATGCGGATGGTGGAGGTTTTGCCGGCGCCGTTGGGGCCCAGCAGGCCGAAGATGCAGCCGGCGGGAATATCCAGCGAGAGCCCGTCGACGGCGACGAAATGGTCGTACGACTTCCGCAGATTTATGAGTTCTACGGTATTAGCCATCGTAAGGAGTACTCCGAGAGTACGCAAAAAGTTTCAGCGGATGCCGAGGTATTCGTCGGTCCAGCCGCGAACGACGACGCGGCGTTCGTCGCCGGGATGGAAGCGGATGCCGATCATGTCCTCGCTGTTCCGCGCCCAGCAGACGGTGCTGCGGACGCTGATCTGTCCGCGTCCCGGCAGCTCGAAGTGGACCTGCACGTCGCTGGGCACGGGAAGCTTGTGGCGGCAGTGCAGCGACATGCCGCCGGAGCTGACCTCGCAGGACACGGCTTTCAGCTTCTGGGTGGCGGTCTCGATGATGACTTCCGCCACCAGCGGCACGCGCACGTAGCGGCGTAGCTCGTGCAGCACCAGCAGATGGGTGGAGCGCACGGCGCGCAGCACGTTCTGCCGGTCGATGGGGTAGTCGAGGATCACATTGAGCCCGAACTGGGAGAACTTCAGGGCGTCGGAAGAACTGCGGGCGATGCCGTACACCACCATGCGGCTGTTGGAACGGGAACTGCGGATGGCAGTCAGAATGGCCGCCGCCTGATCATCCAGCACCAGCACCCCGGCCTCGAACTTCTCCACGTTCAGGCGTTGCACCGCGGCGTGCGGCACCGCGACGGCTTCAATTCCAAACTGGCGGAAACAGTCGCTCAACAGCGTCGCCGCCGGCGCTTCCAGGCCGACGAGCGCAGCACGCACACTGACGTTTTTCGGAATCGGGCCAAGACCCGCTGCCGCAGTGGTTCCCATGACGAGCAGTCAGAATCAGCACTCAGCACTCAGACGTCCGGAGTGTGTTGGTGTGCTGGTGTGTTGGTGGGTTCGATCCGCGTTGCAGCGAACACACCAGCACACGAACACACCACTACACGGCCTGATTCCGCAATGCTAAAGCGCCCGTCGATTTTGACCTCGCGTTAGCATTTTTGCAATACGAATTGCGCTCCGAAGTTGACGAAAAATGAACGCCGTGGCCGATGTTTTCCGTCTTCACGCAACCAACCGTCCACCCAAGCGGCGCATCAGAGCGCGCTGGGAGTGTCTATCGTTCATTGGATTCAGGTAAGGAGAGACCTATGAAGAAACTGACGTTGCTCCTGGCGGTGGTGTTCCTCTTCGCGCTGACGGCGGTCGCCCAGGAATCGGGCGCGGCCTCCAGCGGCCAGGGAATGAGCCAAGACCAATCTTCCTCAATGTCCAAAAAAGGCAAAAAGATGGGTGCCATGGGTGGGAAGACGGCAACTCTCACCGGCTGCGTCAGCAAGGACGCTGACGCGGAGGGCATGTACACCTTAACCAACGGCCGCATCAAGAAGGGCGTGGAGATTGGCCCCACCGACAAGGTGAAGGACCACGCCGGGCACCAGGTGAAACTGAGCGGCCACTGGGCTACCGCGGCGGCGGCCGGGGAATCCTCCATGGCCTCCAGCAGCAGCAAGGAAAAGGGCGAGCGCCACTTTGAAGTGGACAGCGTGCAGCATATCTCCGACACCTGCAGCGAGGCTCCGGGCGGCGGCACCATGGGCATGGCCAGCCACAAGAAGGGCAAGAAGGGCGCCGGCACGGGTACCCCGCAGCAGTAGACGTTCGCAACTTGTAAAGAGACAGGCGCAGCGAGGGCTGCGCCTTTTTTCGTTCCGACGTACTCTGGTCCCGGAGAAGGTATTTCAGTACTTCAGTACATCAGTATCTTGGCTCTCCAACCGTCGTTCGCGTCGAGACACTGACGTACTGAAATACTGAAATACTTCTGTCGCCGTGACATAATTCGCCGACCGCCGTCGAAGGTCCATGTCGACGCTTCTGCAGGATCTGCGCTACGGGCTCCGCTTGCTGGCGAAGTCGCCCGCTTTCACCACCCTAGCCGTGCTCACCCTGGCACTGGGCATCGGCGCCAACACCGCCATCTTCAGCCTGATTGACGCGGTCATGCTGCGCTCCATCCCGGTGCGCGACCCGCAGGAACTGGTCTTGCTGGAGTGGCACGCGCGGCACGAGCCCAAGTATCAGGGCTACAGTTCGTACAACGACTGCTATGAAGACGGCAAAAACGGCACCTATGGCTGCTCCTTCTCCTATCCCTTCACCCAGCAGGTGCAGGCGCAGACGAGCATCTTCAGCGGCGTGGCCGCCTTTTCTCAAGCCGGGCAGCTCAGCCTGAGCGGCAACGGGCCGGCCGCCATTGTCCGCGGACAAGCCGTGTCCGGCGATTTCTTCCGCACCCTGGGCGTGCAACCGCTGCTCGGCCGGATGCTCGGGCCCTCCGACGACAAGCCCTCGGCTCCCGCGGTGATGGTGCTGCAGTATCGCTATTGGCAGCGCGCCTTCGGCGGCTCTCCCTCGGTCCTGGGGCGCACCGTCCGCCTCAATAACATCCCGGTCACCATCGTCGGTGTGGCGTCGCCCGCTTTCCCGTGGCTGACTCCGGGCAATGGCTACGATCTCTGGATCCCGCTGTCTCAACGTGACGCGCTGAAGGAGCGCTTCTTCGGAATCGACAGCACCATGGGTGACGCCAAGAACTGGTTTGTGGTGATGGTCGGGCGGCTGAAGCCCGGGGTCTCGCGCGAGCAGGCGCGGGCGGCACTCAGCGTGCTGTTCCGCAACCACCTGATTCACGACAGCGAGGCGCTGGCGAAAGACGACGATCAGCCCTCCATTCGCCTGCTGCCGGCGCAAACCGGGCTGATCGGCGAGCGCGATACGCTGCGCACCCCGCTGTACGCGTTAATGCTCGCCGTCGCCATTATTCTGCTTATCGCCTGCGCCAACGTCGCCGGGCTGCTGCTGGCTCGTTCCGCCGCGCGCCGCAAGGAGATCGCCGTGCGCCTGGCGCTCGGAGGATCGCGCCTGCGCATCGCACGCCAGTTGCTGACCGAATCGGTGCTGATTTCTCTATGCGGCGGCGCCCTGGGCGTTCTGTTTTCCTACTGGGGCGTGCGCGCCATCACCAGCATGGTTGCGCGCGGGCCGGAGAATCCCTTCCCCTTCAGCGTCTCTCCTGACCTGCGAATCCTGGCTTTTACCCTGGCGGTCTCCATCGTTACCGGAGTGCTCTTCGGGCTCGCTCCCGCGCTGCGCGGCACGCGGATGGAACTGGCCGCCACCATGAAGGAGGCAGCCGGCAGCACCTCCACCACCGAGTCCGCGCGCGCGCGCTGGTTCAGCGCCGGCAATGCGCTCACGGTGGTGCAGTTTGCCCTGGCCGTCGTCGTGCTCGCCGGCGCCGGGTTGCTGGTGCGCACCCTGCAAAACCTGCGCAGCATCAATCCCGGTTTCGACGCGCGCAACCTGCTGCTCTTCGGGATCAATCCCGAGCTCTCCGGCTATAAGGACGCGCAGGCGCGCGCCTTCTATCGCGATCTGCGGGAGCGCCTCGCCGCCGTGCCGGGCGTGAAGTCGGTCAGCTACTCTTCGGTGGCCATGGTCGGCGGCAGTTCGTGGTCGCGCGACATTCACATTCAAGGCCAGCCGGAACAGTCGCGCCTCGACATCCAGCTGGTGCCGGCCGGGCCCGATTTCCTGGACACGATGCGCATCCCGCTCCTCACCGGGCGGCGCCTCACTACCGCCGATCTGGAGCAGGCGGCCGCCATCCACGACGCGGAGAAGACG
>DASUBK010000368.1:0-9097 GCA_035763305.1 Terriglobales bacterium
GTCGCCACGCCCAAGCTGCCGAAAAAGCTGCCGCGCGTGCCCACCATCGAGGAGATGAACACCGTTCTCGACGCCGCGCTGCCAGAGACCGCCGCCTTTCCCGAGCGCGACCGCCTCATCGTCGAACTGCTCTACGGCTGCGGCCTGCGCAATTCGGAACTGGTGGGCATCAACCTCGCCGACATCTACGAAGCGCAGGATGCCATCCTGGTGCGCGGCAAGGGCAAGAAGCAGCGCCTGGTGCCCTTCGGCGACTCCGTTCGTCACGCCCTGCCGCCCTATCTCGCGGCGCGGCGCAGGATTCTCGCAGCCTGCAGAAAAAGCGCGACGGCGCTGCTCATCAATCAGCGTGGCGGGCGCCTGACCACCCGCAGCGTGGGCCGCATCGTCAAGCAGATCGCGATCGCTCGCGGCCTCTCGCCCGACGTCCATCCGCACACCCTGCGCCACGCCTTCGGCACCCACATGCTGGAGGAGGGCGCCGACTTGCGTGCCATTCAGGAACTGCTGGGCCATGAACGATTGGCCACCACCCAGCGTTACACACATTTGTCCTTGAAGCAGGTGATTCAGGTGTACGATGCGACTCATCCACGCGCCAAGTAACCGCACTCCACGTTCGTGGATTGGGCGTGGTGCGCCGAATTGATAACGTTAGTTTTCCGCCAAGGGAGCGAGCACGGACCTATGTCATCGACGGCAACTCCACCGGCAATGGACAATCCGCCAACCACTTCGACCCTCGCGCAGGCCGAGGACGGCCCCAGTTGGCGGCGTTTGCGTAAGGTCAGCCACGAAGTCTGGATTCTGCTGGCGATCTTTGCCATCGCCATCATCGTCAACTCCGTTGTCGCCTTTCATCGCATGGTGCTGGGCCTCTACGCATTGCCCACGCTTTACTCCGCCTACGCCTACGGCCGGCGCCATGCCGTGCTCACCGCCTTCGGCAGCGTATTTCTGGTGATCGGCATGGCGTTCGTGCGCCCCACGCTGCTGGGCGCCAGCTACCTGCAATTCCGCGGAGACGAGCGCTGGCTTGACTTCACCGTCTGGGGCGGCATCCTGGTTGTGACCGCGTACGCCATGGGCTCGCTCTACGAACTCAAAGAAGCGCGCATGCGGGAGCTGCGCGAAAGCTACCACGGCATCATGGTCATCCTGCAGCACATCGCTTCCGACAACAAGTACAGCCAGAACCATCCCTTTCGCGTGTCGCTCTTCGCCACCCGCATTGCCGAGCAGATGCAATTGGACACGCAGCGCGTGGAGGACATCCGCGCCGCCGCGCTGCTCCATGAAGTGGAGAAGGTCGGGATCAGCCGGGAGATTCTCTACAAGGCGGCGCAGTTTACCGACGACGAAGTGCATCTGCTGGAGAAGGGCAGCGGCTTCCGCAAGAAGGGCAGCCCGCTGCGGCGCGTGATCCCCATCCTGCTGGCCTACCAGGCGGGATTCGAGCGCGCCGACGCCTCCGTTCCCCTGGAGGCGCGGATTCTTAGCGTCGCCGATGCTTACGATTCGCTCACCAGCGCGCGCACCGGCAGCATCTCTCCCGGGGAGGCCATGGTCACCATCTCGCAGCGCGCCGGCGTGGAGTACGACGAGGCCGTCGTCGACGCCCTCAACGCCGTCTTCCACCACCGCGGCGCCGCCCAGCCCGTCCTGTAATCACGATTGGAGCGCACGCGCCCCCGCGTGCGTAGTAGTGGAGCGCACGCGCCCCCGCCCGTATTCGAACGAAAACCTCAATCCGCCGCCGCCGCCGACTTCCGCCTCAGCGCCTGATGCAGTTCGTTCCACATCGCCACCACCCGCCCGCGCACTTCCTTCGTGATCTGCTCGTACGCCGCCTCCGGGCTCGCCGCTTCTTTCGGCGGGTAAACCGGTTCCCCAATCGCGATCCGCAACTTGTGGAACCCCTGGAATCCCTTTCCCCGCGGCCACGCCTCGAAGAAGCCGTCCATCGCCACCGGCACGATCGGCACCTGCATGTGCAGCGACAGGATGGCCGCTCCTTTCTTGAACACCTTGGGCGGGCCATCAATGCTGCGCTCGCCCTCCGGATACAGCACCAGCACCTTGCCCCGCCGCAGCCCGTATGCCCCCGCGCGCATCGCCGGAATGAGGTTTGCGTCCGGGTCCACCGGGATCAGCTTCAGCGACCGCGCCAGCGCCCGCAGCATACCGGCGCCGAAGATCTCGCTCGTGCCTACGAAAAAAGTGTCTTTCAACAGGAAAAATGGCAGGCAGCTGATCAGCACCGGCGGATCGAGAAAGCTCTGGTGGTTGGGCGAGAGGATGAATGGCCCGCGCCGCGGCAGCTTCTCCAGGCCGCTGACCTTCAGGCCGAAGAAATCGCGCGAGAACAAGTTCACGAAGCGTCCGAACACGAACCAGAACAGTTCGGCGAAGCGATGCCGCCGTCCTACCGATAACACGTCGGGCTCGGTCGGTTCTTCGGACAGCAGCGAGCCCCAGGCGGTGGCGTGCTCGGCGGCTGCCGCATCTCCCACGTGCGCCCGCACCGCGTCGACCATTTCCCGGACGGTGTACACCTCGGACGCCAGCGAATCGGGCACGTTCGCCCCCAGCTCTTTTTCCAGCGCGACCAGCAATTCGACGCGCTCCATCGAGTCCAGCCCCAGGTCGAGTTCGAGGTTGTCCTTCGGATGCAGCTCCGCAACCTGCTTTTTGGCGCGCGCCCGAATCACCGTGATCGCCCGCTGCACCTCCGGCTGCGCCATCCAGGTCCGCTCTTCCTCGCCAACCGGCCTGGCTGCCTCGCTCTCGACTCCGCGCTGCTGGTTTTCCCGCACTCGCCGCTCGATCTCGAAGCGCTTCAGCTTGCGCGTGGTGGTGCGCGGCAGATCGTCCTGCCAGATTTCAAAGCTCAGGATGCGCTTGGTGCTGGGCAGTTGCGCCGACAGCGTCTCGATGTCGAAACGAATTACCTCGCGAGTGTTTACCACCTTCCGCTCGCGCAGCAGTTCGAAATTCGGCACCACCACGCCGTGCAGCCGCTCGCTGTAGGGCTCGCCCGGCTCGCTCTGCAAGCCCACCACGCAGATTTCCTTGATGAACGGGCTGCGCGTGTAGTGCGCCTCGATCTCCTCCGGGTACACGTTTTTGCCCGAGCTGAGGACGATCACCTCTTTCGCGCGCCCGGTGATGAACAGGTTGGCGCGCGCGTCCAGGTACCCGAGATCGCCCGTGTACAGCCAGCCGTCGCGCAGCACCTCCGCCGTCGCGTCCGGACGCTTGTAGTAACCCTTCATCACGATCGGCCCGCGCAGGGCAATCTCCCCAACCATCGTTGCTGTTGTTGGAGGCCGGTCGACCCCGACCGGCGAGGCAGAACTATCGACAATCCTTACTTCCGTTCCCCACAGCGGCTTGCCCACTGAACCCATCACGTTGTCGCCCGGAGGCGTGACCACCGCTCCGCCACTGGTTTCCGTCAACCCGTATGCCTGCAGAAGTTCGAACCCCAGCGCCTGGAAATCGCGCCCGATCTGCGGATCCAGCCGCGACCCGCCGGTGATCAGGTAGCGCATCTTCGGACCCAGCAACTGGTGCACCGGGCGGAAGAGCAGCTTGCCGGGGTTCAGCCCCAAGCGCCGCCCCATCGCCGACAGCTTCAGCATCCAGCGGAAACTGCTCTGCGCCAGCCGTCCCTTCGCGCCCACCTGCTTTTGGATCCGCTCGTGAATGAGGTAGAAGAACTGCGGCACGCAGCAGAACAATGTGACGTCGCGCTCGCGCAGCCCGCGCAGCAGCTCCGTCGTGTTCAGCGATTCCAGGTAGACCACGCGCGCTCCGGCGCCGAGCGGCAGGATGAGGTTCGCCATCTGCGCCAGCGCGTGGAACAGCGGCAACACCCCCAGGATTGCGTCCTGCGGGCTGATGTCGATCAGGCGAAAGACGGCGTCGCTCTCGGCCCGGATGTTGTCGTGGCTCAGCATCACGCCCTTGGGATCGCTGGTCGTCCCCGACGTGTACAGGATGGACGCCGTATCCTCCCCCACCACTTCCACCGCCTGCACCACCCCCGTGTGCTCCCGCAGGATGGATTCGAAAGAGGTGTGTGGCCCGGGTTCGAGTGGCACATGATTGTGTGGCCCGGGATTGTGTGGCCCGGGATTGTGTGGCACGGGTCTCTGACCCGTGTTCCCCTCGGCGTCGAGGATCACCGCATGCACCTCAACCCCGCGCCCGCTCAGCGCCTGATGGTGCTTGCCGTCGGCAAACAGCAACTCCGTATCGCTGGCCGCCAGCAGCTTGGAAACCTGCTCGGGATTGAACGCCGTGTCCAGCGGCACCGCCACGCATCCTGCCGCCATGACTCCCAGGTACGCCGCCACCCAGCGTGGCGAGTTGGCCGCCAGGATGGCGCACTTCGTTCCCCGTGGCATGCGGTTGCGCAGCAGCCACCCGGCAACCGCGTCCGCCATCCGCCGCAGCTCGCTGTAGCTGTAGCGCTCCACCTCGCCCGCGGAATGCTGCATCTCGACCGCGATGGCGTCGGGCCAGCGCTCCACCGACTGCAGGAACCTCTTGTAGAAGTTAGCCATGGGCGAGAGGGAATTGTACCCAAACTTCGCCGCCGAACTCAGTCCCTGTCGGAATCACGTAGCCGCAGGCGCCCTCGCCGGCGGTATCCTCGCCCCGCCCGAGCGCCCAACCCCTGTGCTCCCCTCCAGCTTCTGCCACTCCCTTAATCCTTCACCCTGCATCGAACTGACGAACGGAGGAACCCATGAACACCGCCCGCGAACTCTTTGTCCACGAACTGCAGGACATGCTCGATGCCGAGCGCAAGCTGGTGAAGGCTCTCGGCGAGCAGGCCCAGGAATCCACCCGCCCCGACTGCCAGAAGGCCTTCTCCCAGCACCAGCAGCAGACCGCCAAGCAGGCCGAGCGCCTGCAGGAAGTCTTCTCCATCCTCGGCGAGCAGCCGGAGGAGACCGAGTGCAAGGGCATCAAGGGCCTGATCGAGGAGCACGACTCGTTCAAGGAGGAGGAGCCCGCGCCCGACCTGCTGGACATGTTCAACGTCGGCGCCGCGGTCAAAGTCGAGCGCTACGAGATGAGCGCCTACGAGTCGTTGATCCGCCTGGCGCGTGAGCTGGGGCTCTCGACCAAGGCCGCGCGGCTCTTAAACCAAAACTTGAAGGAAGAGCAGCAGACGCTGAAAAAGGTCGAGATGCTCAGCCGCAAGCTGAAGCCGGAAAACCTCGGGGTCGAGGAGATGGAGCCGGAGCAGCAAGGCCGCCGCTCGGGACGCAAGTCAGCGCGCTCCTCCTCCCGCCGCTCCCGCCGCGCCGCGTAGCTGCTGCTGATAACCGCGTAGACAATTCTGTTGGAGCGCACGCGCCGTCGCGTGCGCTCTAGACTCGGGCCCTCAAACAGGGAGGCCCACCGTGGGTAGGCGCAGCGTGGTTTGGGTAGGCCCCGGCGCCCTCGCCGGGGCGGTCCCCATCCCCCCCCGAATTGCCGCCGCGAGGGCGCCCCGCCGAGCGCCCGTCCACGAGGTCGCCCGCGCCAACCGGCGATTGACGACTTGCAACTGGCGACCGGCAACCGGCGACTTCCTCCTGACCTGCGCATCTATATAATTGATGTGAGGCTCTGCCGCGCACATTCCCGTCCTGCGGCGGAGGAGTGAACCCTTTTGATTGGCGAAAAGACATTCGGAAAGATCTTCGGTACTAAGAACGACCGCGAGCTGAAGAAGCTCACCCCGGTCATCCAGCAGATTAACGCCCTGGAACCGGACATCCAGCGCCTCTCCGACGACGACCTGCGAGCCAAGACGGACGAGTTCCGCCGCCGCATCGCTGACGCCGTCAACGCCATCCCCGACGAGCCCGAGGCCGAGATCGAGCGCCGCCGGGAGATCGACCAGGAGCGCCGCCGGGCCGAGGACGAGGTCCTCGACGAGATCCTTCCCGAGGCCTTCGCCATCGTCCGCGAGGCCGGCCGCCGCATCCTCAACATGCGCCACTTCGACGTGCAGTTGATCGGCGGCATGGTCCTGCACAACGGCAAGATCGCCGAGATGAAGACCGGTGAAGGCAAAACCCTGGTCGCCACCCTGCCGGTCTATCTCAACGCCCTCACCGGCCGCGGCGTGCACGTGGTCACCGTCAACGACTACCTCGCCAAGCGCGACTCCGAGTGGATGGGCAAGCTCTACACCTTCCTCGGCCTCACCGTCGGCGTCATCGTCCACGACCTCGACGACGACGAGCGCCGCGAAGCCTACGGCGCCGACATCACCTACGGCACCAACAACGAATTCGGCTTCGACTACCTCCGGGACAACATGAAGTTTGACCTCAAAGATTGTGTGCAGCGAGGTCATAACTTCGGCATCGTGGACGAGGTTGACTCGATCCTCATCGACGAGGCGCGGACGCCGCTCATCATCAGCGGCGCCAGCGAGGAGTCCACCGACAAGTATTTCCGCGTCAACCGCATCATCCCCAAGCTGGAGAAGGGCGAAGAAATCGAACTCTCCATCGAGGAGAAGAAGCTGACCGGCGACTTCGTGGTCGACGAGAAGCACAAGACCATCACCGTCACCGACGAGGGCTGGGAGAAGGTCGAGCAGTTGCTCGGCATCGGCAACATCGCCGACCCGGAGAACTGGGACCTCAAGCACCACGTCGAGACCGCGGTGAAGGCGCACGCGCTCTACCGCAAGGACGTCGAGTACGTGGTCAAGGACGGCGAGGTCATCATCGTCGACGAGTTCACCGGCCGCCTGATGCCCGGGCGCCGCTGGTCCGACGGCCTGCACCAGGCCATCGAGGCCAAAGAGAACGTCAAGGTCGAGCGCGAGAACCAGACGCTGGCCACCATCACCTTCCAGAACTACTTCCGCATGTACCGCAAGCTGGCAGGCATGACCGGCACGGCGGAAACCGAGAAGGACGAGTTCGAGAAGATCTACAACCTCGACGTGATGGTGATTCCCACCAACCGTCCGCTCCTGCGCGTGGAGAATCCCGACATCGTCTACCGCACCGAGAAAGAGAAGTACTACGCCGCGGCCGACGAGATCGCCGCGCTCAACCAGAAGGGCCAGCCGGTGCTGGTGGGCACCACTTCGATCGAAAAGTCGGAGCGGCTCTCCGAGCTGTTGAAGAAGAAGCGCATTCCGCACGTGGTGCTGAACGCCAAGTTCCACGAGAAGGAAGCCGAGATCGTCGCCCAGGCCGGACGCAAAGGCCAAGTGGTGATCGCCACCAACATGGCCGGCCGCGGCACCGACATCCTGCTGGGCGGCAATGCCGAATTCATGGCCAAGCAGGAGCTGGTCAAGAAGGGCATCGCGCAACCGGTGGAGCGCGAGGTCGGCGGCGCGCTGGAGCTCTCCGTCGAAGACGAGAAGTTCACCCGCTTCTACTACTCCAACACCGAGTACCAGGTGCCGGTCGAGCAGTGGGAAGAGGCCTTCGCGCGCTACCGGGCGGAGACCGACGTCGAGCACGACGAGGTTATCCAGGCCGGCGGCCTGTTCATCCTCGGCACCGAGCGCCACGAGGCCCGCCGCATCGACAACCAGCTGCGCGGCCGTGCCGGACGCCAGGGCGATCCCGGCGCCTCGCGCTTTTACCTGTCGCTGGAAGACGACCTCATGCGCGTCTTCATGAAGGACTGGATCAGTGGCTTCCTGCAGAAGCTGGGCATGGAAGAGGGTGTGCCCATCGAGTCGCGCATGATCTCCAACCGCATCCAGAAGGCGCAGGAAGCGGTGGAGGCGCAGAACTTCGAGGCCCGCAAACACCTGCTCGAGTACGACGACGTGATGAACAAGCAGCGCGAGGCGGTGTACAGCCTGCGCCGCCAGCTGCTGGAAGGGCTCGACCAGAAGGAACTCATCCTCGAGGACTACGTCGCCGACATTCTCAGCGGCCTGATGGACAAGCACGCGCCCAAGGAGACCCATCCCGAGGACTGGAACATCCAGGGGCTGAAGAACGATGTGTTCACCCGCTTCGGCGTGGATTTCCTCGCCGAGGGCGTCAAGCCGGAGCAGTTGAACCGGCAGGAACTGGGCGACGCGGTGTTCGAGAAGCTGCAACAGCGCTACGACGCCAAGGAGCGGCTCATCGGCCCCGACGCCATGCGCTATCACGAGCGCATGATCATGCTGAGCGTGCTGGACTCGCAGTGGAAAGACCACCTGCTCAACATGGACCACCTGAAGGAGGGCATCGGGCTGCGCGGCTACGGCCAGCACGATCCCCTGGTGGAGTACAAGCGCGAGAGCTTCGACATGTTCGAAGCCATGATGGAGCACTTCGAGGAAGAGACGGTCCGCTACCTGTACCTGATGCAGGTGATCGGCAGGGAAGAGGCGGAGCAGATGCGCCGCGCCCAGGAAGAAGGCGGCGCGCCGGTGCCCGCTGCGGGCGGCGACGGCAACGGGCAGCGTCCGGCGCGGCGCGCAGCGACAACCATCGATGAGCTGGAAGAATCGTTCCAGCGGCGCAAGAAGCGCGAACTGGAACAGGCGCGCATGGCCGGCGCCGGCGATCTGCAACCGGTGCAGCAGGTGCGCCGCTCCGCCGCCAAGGTCGGCCGCAACGACGCCTGCCCCTGCGGCTCGGGGAAGAAGTACAAGAAGTGCTGCGGGGTGAATGCGTAGGAAGCTATCAGCTATCAGCTATCAGCTATCAGCTTTCAGAACTTCAATGTTCGGGTAGGCCCCCGGCGCCCACGCCGGGGTCCTTTTGCGTCAGACCCAAATCACGTAGCCGCAGAGCCTGCCCTGAGCTTGTCGAAGGGCGCCCTCGCCTGCGGACACGCAGCGCCTGCCACGGTGCACATTCCGTCTGTCCCCGGTTTCCCCAATGTTTTGGTAGGCCCCGGCGCCCACGCCGGGGCTGTTTTGCGTCAGACCCGAATCACGTAGCCGCAGAGCTTGCCCTGAGCTTGTCAAAGGGCACCTCGCCTGCGGACCGCTGCCCCGGCGACGGTGAACGTTCCGTCTGTCCCCGGTTTCCCTGGAGGACTTCCGCAGGCGAGGGCGCCTGCGGCTACGTAATTCGGGAGGGATTCCGCAGGTGGGGGCGCGCTTCGACAAGCT
>DASUBK010000369.1:0-4060 GCA_035763305.1 Terriglobales bacterium
CGATGGCGCGGCTCCTTCTCTCCGACGCGGCCGGAAAACGAGACTCAACATCCGCGATCAAGTCGTGGACGATGTAATCCTCAAACCGGTCGTCCGGCCGATCCGCCGCGTTGGTGTAGTAGGACGAGCCACCCTCCGGCATGACCAGGATCAGCCCGCGCTCCGCGAATCTGCTGACATCCGAATCGTTCGACCACTGGCGATAGTCGGCGCCCCCGCCATGCAGCAAGTAGACGACCGGCAGGCGCTTCCCACTCGGAATCTCGCGGGGAAGAATCACGCGATACGGCATGTCGCGCTTGAGCGAATCGCTGCGGAACGTAACGTCGCGCATCGTCACGCCTGCGACGAGGCGCGGCGTGTCCGGCCTTGCTGCTGGTTGGTTTTCGTGGCAGGCGGCAAACGCCACGATCAGGAGCAACGCCGCTGTGCGTAGCACGATTGCCCTTACGCCCTCGTCGAACGGCATGGTGGGATCTTACTTCACCTCGACCTCCACGACCTCGGCCGCCGCCTTGCCCGCGTTCTTCACCTCGTGGGTCACCGGCGTGCTCTGGAAATGCGCGTCGCCGGCCACCACATCGTGGGTGAAATTCCTGCCCTGCGGATCGGTCATGCTCAGCGTCATGGGAGTCATGGAGACGATCAGGTAGGGCCGGGTGTGCTGGTGCATCGGCGCCGCCTCGCCGGGCTGGAGCGTATAGCGAAAGACGCGCACGCGGCTGTTCTCCAGCACCGCGCCGCCGGTTGGCTTCTGCGTGCCGGCCTTGCCGCCACGCGACTTAACCAGTTCCATGACTAACGTCCGCGCCGGAGCACTGCCGGTGTTCACGGTCGTATGCGTGTACGGTCTGAGCACTTCGATGGCGCGCACATCGCCGTCTTCGCTCGACACCCGCTGCGGTGGCGGGCCGCCCAGCATGTTCTCCTTCGACGGCTGCTGCTGAAGAGCGAGGAACACAACGTCGCTGGAGTGAGTGTGGGTCGGCTCCGCCGCGCCCGCGGCCAGCGTGCTTTCGCACACGCGCACCCACGCAGTCTGGATCTTGATCGGATACACCTGCGGCGAGCACGGCGGCGGCGCCGCCCACGCCGTGGCGGCAGCGAATAACGAGAGCACCAATCCTGCTTTCACTTGTCACCAGCCTTGGACACTTCGTTTAGCAAAGAGGGGGCGGTTCCCACAAAGGACACAAAGGCTTCACAAAGGCTCGCCCTTCGTGGAGCCGTCGTGTCCTTCGTGGGAACCGGCTCCATCTCAACTCTCGCCGCGCGAGGACGCGTGAGGCTACCCTCATTCGGCAATCGGCACTCGGCATTCGGCAGTTACTTCACGTCCTCCGGCTTCACCGTCGGATACTGGATGCCCAGCTGCTCCAGGTACGTCTTGTACTTCGTCGGATCGTAGTAGAACTTGCGCAGCTCGGGCTTGAACTGCGCCATCTTGTCCTTGTTCAGTTCGATGGCCGGCATGTCCGTGGGCGCGATCAGCGGCGTGTACTTGACGTCCTTGGTCTGCACGTTGCGGAAGTAATCCCACGCCTGCTGCAGCAACTCCGGGGTGAGCAGGAAGTCCAGCGCGGTCATGGCCTGCACCTTGGCGCCGGCGGTCGAGCCCTTGTGCGCGATCGGCGTCGCCTCCGCCACCGCGTTCGGCCACGAGTGTCCCGGCAGGTTGGGAATGTTCGCCGGATAGCGCATGTAGACCATGGGCACGTTCCACGAGATGTCGCCGATGTCGTCCGACCCGCCGCCCCGCCGGTCTTCTTCCTTGGGCGGATTGCGCAGCGTCTCGACCTTGGTCTTGAGTCCCTCGACCTTGGCGCCGATGTCCTTCTGCAGCGCCTTGGCCAGCGTCTGGTCGGCGTCCGTCCACGTGGGCATGCCCACCGCCTCGATGTTCTTCTGCTGGTCTTCGGCGATGACCTTGTTCAGGTGCTCCGGCCACGCCGAGCCCACCACCTTCTTGTCCCAGGTAGTGCTGGTCATCATGGACGCGGCCTTGGCCATGGTGTCGCCCAACTCGTAATTTTCCTTGATGTGCTGGTAATCAAGTTCGCGGAAGAAATACCAGGTGGCCGCCTCCGACGGCACCACGTTGGGCTGGTCGCCGCCGTCGAGCACGATGTAATGCGAGCGCTGCTGCAGCCGCAGGTGCTCGCGGCGGTACTCCCAGCCGATGTTCATCAACTCCACCGCGTCCAGCGCGCTGCGCCCCGACCACGGCGCGCCCGCGGCGTGCGCCGCCTTGCCGTGGAAGAAGTATTGCACCGACACCAGCCCGCTGCTGCCCGCGCTCTGCCCCCAGCCGGTGGCGAACTCGTTGCCCACGTGCACGCCCAGCACCATGTCCACGTCCTGAAACAGGCCTGCGCGCACGTAATACGCCTTGCTGCCCAGCAGTTCCTCGGCGATGCCGGGGAATATCTTCAGCGTGCCGGGAATCTTGTGCCGGGTCATGAGGTCCTTCAGCACCAGGGCGGCGGTGATGTTCACGCTCTGCCCGGTGTTATGGCCTTCGCCGTGCCCCGGCGCTCCCACGACAATGGGATCGTGATAGGCCACGCCCGGCTTCTGCGACGCTTTGGGAATGCAATCCACGTCGGTGATGAAAGCGATCACCGGCTTCCCCGAGCCCCAGGTCGCGACCCACGAGGTGGGGAGGTTCGCAACGCCGCGCTGCACCTGGAAGCCGTTCTTCTCCAGGATTCCCGTCAGGTAACGCTGCGTCTCGTATTCCTGGAAGCCCAGTTCGCTGAAGCTGAAGAGCTCGTCCACGATCTCCTGGGTCAGCTTGGCGCGCGCATCCACCTCGCGCATGGCTTCCTGCTTGAGCTGCGCCAGGGTGCTGCCGTCGCCCGCCGGGTGCGGCGCCGGAGGAGGCGCTGCCGGTTGTTGCGCCGCCGGCGCCTGACCGGCCGGCGCGCTCGCTTCCTGCTGCCGGGGCGCCGCGCCCAGGGCCATCACCGCGCAAACCGCCACCACCGCCGCGCTTCTCGCCAGTTGCTTCATTTCGCCTCGCATGGACGACACGCAGGCTTGCATCGTGTCGGGATAGGTAGCGCGGCAGTCTAAGCGCAACCGGGCCTAAAGGTAAATGGTTTTCACACTCACCCGCCGGGCCCACCCCATGGACGAATTCGGCTGCCCTATGCGGCCCGGCAGTCGCTTAACTTCGCGCAACATGCGATAATTACCGCTGAATTCCTCGAAGGCGGCGTCTCGTTTGCATCGTATCGTTCTCGCACTTCTGCTGCTTCTTCTTTGTCTCGGTTGCGCAGCTCAGTCCAACGCTCCCGACCTCAATCTCCGCATTGAGCGACAGATTCGTCTGAAGTTCGACATCCCGCCCAACGTCGACATCAAGGTGGGCGAACGCAAGCCCAGCGACATCGACAATTACGACACCCTGCAGGTGATCTTCTCCGGCCCCCAGGTGCCGCACGGCAGCGAGACCCATGACTTCCTGATCTCCAAGGACAACAAGACCCTGGCGCGCATGACCCGTTACGACATCAGCAAGGACCCGTACCAGGCGATCATGGACAAGATCGACACCACGGGCCGGCCGGTGCGCGGCAACAAGGATGCCAAGGTCACCATCGTCAACTTCGACGACTTCGAGTGTCCTTTCTGCGCCCGCATGCACGCCAACCTCATGCAGGACGTGCTCAAGACCTACGGCGACAAGGTCAAGATCGTCTACCTGGATTACCCGCTGTACGAGATCCATCCCTGGGCGATTCACGCCGCCGTGGATGCCAATTGCCTGGCGGCGCAGAATCCCGACGCTTACTGGGATTTCGCCGACTTCGTGCACGGCAACCAGAAGGACATCAGCAACGCCGGCGGCGCCAAGAAGGACCTGCAGCAGAGCGAGGCCATGCTCGACCACCTCGCCGAGTTGCAGGGGCAGAAGCACGGCCTCGACAGCGGCAAGCTGCAGGCCTGCGTCAAGGCGCAGAAGGACGAGGCGGTGATGGCCTCGCACAAGCGAGGCGAGGAGCTGGGCCTGAACGCCACGCCGACCATGTTCATCAACGGGCAGAAGATCGAAGGC
>DASUBK010000370.1:0-2597 GCA_035763305.1 Terriglobales bacterium
TTCCCCTTCACCGAGCCCAGCGCGGAGATGCTGGTGAGCTGCATTTTCTGCGGCGGCTCGGGACAGCAGGCAAGCGGCCGCTGTCCGAATTGCAAGGGCTTCGGCTGGATCGAACTGCTGGGCTGCGGCATGGTGGACCCGGCGCTGTACGGCTTCGTGGATTACGACCCGGAAAAGGTGAGCGGCTTCGCCTTTGGCATGGGCGCCGACCGCATCGCCTCGCTGCGCTGGGGCGTCACCGACTTGCAGTTGTTCTTCAACGGGGATGTGAGGTTCTTGGAGCAGTTTGGATGAAGGTTGTTCGTCGTTTGTCGTAGGTCGTTAGCGAACCGACCTGCGGCGAACGACTAACGACCACCGACGGACGACCATGAAGATTCTTCCCAACTGGCTGCGCGAATTCGTGGAGATCCCGGTGGACGACCGCCGCCTGGCGGACGATCTCACCAACGCCGGGATTTCGGTGGAGTCCGTGGACACGGTGAATGGGCAATCCGTGTTCGACGTGGACTTCACCCCCAATCGCGTGGACGCCATGAACCATTACGGCGTGGCGCGGGATTGCGCGGCGGTGTACGTGCGGGAGCTGAAGGGTCTCGGAGCCGCGGGCGAGGGCGCCCGCGGCAGCGGCGATTCGGGAACTCCAGGCGGCAGCCCCGGCGGGGCGCCGGGGCCTACCTTAACTCCGGGGGCATTCAAGATCGAAATCGAGGATGCGCAGGGGTGCGCGCGGTACACGGCGCAGGTGGTGCGCGGAATCAAGATTGCGCCGTCGCCGGAGAAGATTGCGCAGCGCCTGGGACTGGTCGAAGCGCGGCCGATCAACAACATCGCCGACGCCAGCAATTACGTGCTCTTCGAGATGGGCCACCCGACGCACTGCTTCGATCTCGACCTGCTGGAGGGCGGCAAGATCGTGGTGCGCCGCGCACGCAAGGGTGAAACGCTGAAGACGCTGGACGGCGTGGAGCGCAAGCTGCATCCCGAGGACCTGGTCATCGCCGACGCAAAGCGACCGGTCGCGCTGGCGGGCGTAATGGGCGGCTTCGACACCATGATCACCGACCGCACGAAGAACGTGCTGATCGAGTCGGCGTGGTTCGACCCCGCGTCGGTGCGCAGGACGGCGCGCCGCCACGACATGCACACCGACGCCTCGCACCGCTTCGAGCGCGGCGCGGATTTCGGAGCCACGCCCACAGCCTGCGCGCGAGTGGCGCAGCTGATTTTGGAAACCGCCGGCGGCAAGCTCGAAGACGAACAGATTGACGCGCTGGCGCGCACCGTCGAGCGGCCGACGCTGTCGCTGCGGCGCTCCGAGGTGCAGCGCATATTGGGGCAGGATGTGCCGGAGCAGGAAATCGAGCGCATCTTGCGGCGGCTGGGATTCGGCGTTACCGGCCGCGCACTAATTCCCGATGCTCCTCATCGGCGACCTCGAGACGTGTCGACGACGGGAAGCGGTGGCGCGCACGCGGCGATTGCGGAAGCCGTGGTGGATTTCCAAGTCGCCGTCCCCACCTGGCGTCTCGACGTGGAGCGCGAGATCGACCTCATCGAAGAGATCGCACGCATCTACGGCTTCGACCGCTTCGAGAGCACGCTGCCGTCGTTCGCCGGCGCGGTGGTCGAGCAGCCGCACGAAAAGAAGGCGGCGAAAATTCGCGAGCGGCTCCTGGCCCTGGGCTACAACGAAGCGATTTCACTCGCCTTCATCTCCCATGAAGATGCGCAGCGCTTTTCGCAGGCGGCGATCGTGGAGATCGCCAACCCGGTGAGCGAGGAGGCCAGCGTAATGCGCAACTCCATGGTCCCGGGCATACTGGGCATGGTGGCCTACAACCTGAACCGCGGCAACGGCGACGTGCGCCTCTTCGAGCAAGGCACCATCTTCGAGCGGATAGGCGAGCGCGTCGAGGAGCGGCGGCGCGGCTGCATCGGCGCCACCGGACGGGTGGGCGAGGGCGGCGTTCACGCCCCGGCTCGGCCGTACACCTTCTTCGATCTCAAGGGCGACCTGGAGACTCTGCTGCGCGCCTTCGAGCACCGCTCTCTCTACTTCGACGAACACGCCCTGGACTACTACCACCCGGGCCGCTCGGCGCGGGCGGTCATGGACGGCGCCAGCGTGGCGCGCTTCGGGCAGCTGCACCCGCAGCTCGCCGCCGAGCGCAAGCTGAAGCAGGAAGTGTTCCTGGCGGAGTTGGACCTGGAGCGGCTCTTCACGCACGCGCTGCGCCAGCCGTTCTACCGCGAGATCTCGCGCTACCCGGCGGTGGAGCGCGACTTCTCCTTCATCTTCGACGACGCGGTGACTTGCGAACGCGTGCGCTCGCTGGTGGAAGCGCTGCGCATCATGGAACTGCGCTCGGTCGAACCGGCGGAGGTGTTCCGCGGCGGCGCCATCCCGGCAGGAAAGTACTCGATGCTCTTGCGCGCGACCTTCCAGTCGTCGGAGCGCACCCTGCGCGATGAAGACATGGCGACCTGGTCAGCGCAGATTGTGAAGGCGCTGCAAGCCATTGGTGGCGTCCTGCGCAGCTCGTAAGAAATAGGGTTTCGCTTCGAGCACCTTAACGGCACACCTTTGTAGGGTG
>DASUBK010000371.1:0-3017 GCA_035763305.1 Terriglobales bacterium
GGCGGGCACGGTGGGCTACGAATTCGGTGCGCTGCTCAACGGCATCTTTATCGACGGCCGCAATCGGCGAGCCTTCACCAACCTCTATCACCGCTTCGTCGGCGGACCGCTGGATCCCGACGAGGTCATTTACCACGCCAAGCGGCTGATCATGATGAGTTCGTTGTCGAGCGAGATCACGGTGCTGAGCCACCGCATGGAGGAGATCTCCAGCACCGACCGGCGGGCGCGAGACTTCACCCGGCACGCGCTGACGGAGGCCATCCGGGAGACGATCGCATGCTTCCCGGTTTACCGCACCTACATCGACGAGCGCGGCAACATCAGCGAGCGCGACCGCATGTACATCCAGCAGGCGGTCGCCCAGGCAAAGCGGAGAAACCCGGGCTTACCGACGGCAACCTACGATTTCCTGCGCGACATCCTGCTGCTGGAGATGGGGGAATCGCGGGTTTCGGCGGAGAATTACCGCAAGCGGCTGTACTTCACGCTGAAGTTCCAGCAGCTCACCGGGCCGGTGATGGCCAAGGGGCTGGAAGACACCGCCTGCTACGTCTACAACCGCCTGGTGTCGGTCAACGAGGTGGGCAGCTCGCCCAAGGAGTTCGGCGTCTCGGTGGACGAGTTTCACGAGGGAAACCTGGAGCGGCTGCGCGATTGGCCGCATTCCATGCTCAATACCTCGACCCACGACAGCAAGCGCAGCGAGGATGTGCGCGCGCGGCTGAACGTGCTGTCGGAGATGCCGCAAACCTGGGGAGCGCAGGCGCTGCGCTGGCGGCGCGCCAACCGCTCGCGCAAGCGCACCCTCTCCGACGGGCGCATGGTTCCCGATCACAACGAGGAATACCTGCTCTACCAGACGCTGGCGGGGGCATGGCCGTTCGACATCGAAGCGCCCGGCGCGCGGCAGAACTTCACCCGGCGCATCGCGCAGTACATGACCAAGGCGGTGCACGAGGCGAAGATCAATCTCAGCTGGACGAACCAGAACCCCGAGTACGTGGCGGCGCTGGAGGCATTCATCGACGACGTGCTGAAGCCGGACGGCAAGGCGCGCCGCAATCGCTTCCTCGAGCAACTGGAGCCTTTCGCCGAGACGGTAGGCTTCTTCGGCGTCTTCAATTCGCTGGCGCAAGTGCTGTTGAAGGTCACGTCGCCCGGAGTGCCGGACATCTACCAGGGGCAGGAGCTATGGGACTTCAGCCTGGTGGACCCGGACAACCGCCTCCCGGTGGATTTCGAGGCGCGGCAGACCATGCTCAGTCACCTGCTGCCGCACAGCGAGGCGGCGGACCGGGCGCAGCTGGCCTCCGAGTTGCTGTCTCACTACCGCGACGGGCGGGTGAAGATGTGGACCACGGTGCAGGCGCTGCGTTTTCGCACCCGCGCGGGGGAGTTGTTCCGCGCCGGCAATTACATCCCGGTGCGAGCCAGCGGCGCAAAGCAGGAGCACGTGGTGGCCTTCGCGCGCGAGTTGAATTGGCGGATGGCGGTGACGGTGGCTCCGCGCCTGGTCTACACGCTTACCGGTGGGAAGATGGAAGTGCCGGTCGGCGGTGTGTGGGGCGAGACCGAACTTGCCCTGCCGGGGAATTCGCCCGAGCGCTTCGAAAATGTGCTGACGGGAGAAGTTGTGGATTGCCGCGGCGGGCGGATCCTATGCCGCGAACTCTTCCGCACCTTCCCACTGGCCCTGCTGAGCGGGCGCTGAGGGCTGGCGGTCGGCGACCTCGGCCATCTCCGCCAGGCGCTGCGCGATGTCGGCCTTGAGGGCGTCGGGCTGGTAACGCCATGCCCAGTTGCCCTCGGCGCGGCTGGGAACGTTCATGCGCGCCTCGCTGCCCAATCCCAGAACATCCTGCAACGGAATGACGCACAGGCGGGCCGGCGAGGTTACCGCGCCGCGGATCATCGCCCAGTGCATCCCGGCGGGATCCGATCCCATGTAAGCGGCGACGGCGCGCTTCTCGGCTTCGCTGGCACCGTGCTGCAGCCATCCCGGCGTGGTGTCGTTGTCGTGGGTGCCGGTGTACACGACGGTATTGGGCTGGTAGCGGTGCGGCAGGTACATGTGCGCGCCGGGATCGCCGAAGGCGAATTGCAGCACCTTCATGCTGGGGAGACCGAAGCGTTCGCGCAGGGCGTGAACCTCGGGCGTGATGTAGCCCAGGTCCTCGGCGATGAGCGGCAAGCTGCCCAGCGCGTTGCGCAGCGCGTGGAAGAGATCGTCGTTGGGGCCCCGCGCCCAGCGGCCGTGAACGGCGGTGGGTTCGGAGGCGGGGATCTCCCAGTACGCCTCGAAGCCGCGGAAGTGGTCGAGGCGGATGATGTCGCAGGCTTCGAAGGCAAAGCGCATGCGCTGGATCCACCAGTCATAGCCGCGCGACTGCAGCACATCCCAGCGGTAGACGGGATTGCCCCAGCGCTGGCCGGTGGCGCTGAAGGCGTCGGGCGGGACGCCGGCGACGACCTCGGGCTCGAGATCCTGGTTCAGGCGGAAGATGTCGGGATGGGTCCAGACGTCGGCGCTGTCGTAGCTGACGAAGATGGCGACGTCGCCGACGATGCGGATGCCGCGCTGGGCACAGGCCCGGCGCAAGGCGCGCCATTGCTCGAAGAAGAAGAACTGCAGGGCGCGGCCGACGTTGAGTTCCTCGGCCATCTCGTGGCTGGCGCGTTCCAGGGCGGCAGGTTCGCGACGCACCAGTTCGCGGGGCCAGCGGTTCCAGGCGCCGTAGGGATAACGGTTGCGCAGGGCGACGAAGAGGACGTAGCCGTCGAGCCACCAGCCGTGGTCGCGGCAGAAGCGGTCGAAGGCGGCGCGGCGATTGCCGTCGGCGGTGGAGAGGAAGTTGCGTGCCGCCTCTTCCAGCAAGGGCAGCTTGGTGGCGCGAACGCGCTCGTAATCCACGTGGCCAACCGAGCTGTCGAGAGTGTTGATGCGGTCGCGGGGCAGCAGGCCGCGGTCGGCCAGGCGCTCCAGGCTGATCAGCAGGGGATTGCCGGCAAAGGCG
>DASUBK010000372.1:0-7899 GCA_035763305.1 Terriglobales bacterium
CTTCGATCCTGCCAGCCCAATCACCACCTTCGCCACCAGCAACAACGGCGAAGAGGAAGTCGCCACCGAGAGCGCGGTGGTGTCGCTGACCAGCAGCTTCGCCAACGTGATCAGCCACGCGCGAGTGCAGTTCTCGCGCGACCTGCAGCAATCGCGGGCCAACAGCGACTACGTATACACGCGCATCCGCCAGGTACTGGACGGTTTCGGCCGTGCCTCCATCCTGCCGCGGCGCACCAACGAGCACAAAGTCCACGCGGCGGAGACCGTTAGTCTCGATTCCGGGCGGCATGCGTGGAAGTTCGGCGGCGACGCGGTGATCACCCGCATCACCAACTTCTTCCCCGCCCAGTTTGGAGGCGAATACATCTTCGACTCCATCCATGTGAACCCGTGGACCTTCGAGCCGATGTCGTTCGGTATGGACATCACGCCCTTGCGCGCCTACGCCCACCAGGTGCCGCGCTACTACCTGCAGAACTTCGGCAGCGCCAACTCGCACCCGGATACGAACGAGTGGGCCGCCTTCGCGCAGGACACCATCCGCCTGAGCAACCGCTTCGCCCTGAGTCTCGGCCTGCGCTACGACCTGCAGACCTTCCGCGGCGGCCTCCTTGGGAATTCTTCTTGGCCGCAGGCGGGACGCGTGCCGCGCGACAGCAACAACTTTGCGCCCCGCGCGGGCTTCGCCTGGTCACTCGGCGAGCAGCGGGCGCTGGTGGTGCGCGGCGGCTACGGCATGTTCTACACCCGCATTCCGTCCATCTACACGTCGACCATCGAGACCGACAACGGCGTCAACAGCACCCACCTGCTGCTCGACAATGGCGACCAGAACGACCAGGCGCTTTTCCCGCAGTATCCCAACCCGCTGGCGGCTTGCGGGCTGGCGGCAACCACTTGCGCGGCGCCGGCCAGCGTAGCGGGACGCGTCACCACCGAGATCTCCTCCTTCGCGCGCGACTTTCGC
Organism: Terriglobales bacterium; assembly: GCA_035763305.1. Lineage (GTDB taxonomy): Bacteria > Acidobacteriota > Terriglobia > Terriglobales > Acidobacteriaceae > DASUBK01. The sequence continues at coordinate 971 of DASUBK010000372.1, forward strand.
ACGCCCATGGTGCAGCAGGCGAGCCTGGGCGTGGAGCGCGAGATTGCCGACCGCTTCGCCATCTCGGCGAATTACATGTACGTGCACGGCGAGCACCTGATCCGCGCCCGCGACGTCAACCTGCCGGAGCCGCACCCGATCGCCTACCCGCTGTTCGACTCCACTGGCACCACCTTCACCGGCGACTACTACACGGTGAATTCCTTCGGCACCTGGGAGATGCTGCCGACCTTCGGCTGCTCTTACCCGCCGTGCCTCAACGATGTCGTGCGGCCGATCTCGCAGGTGGGAGCGATCAACGTCTTCGAGAGCGCAGCCTCCAGCGTGTACCATGGTCTGACCATCTCGGCGCGCCGGCGAATGAGCCGCGGCCTCTACTTCCGCCTCGCCTACACCTTTGCCCGCGCCATGGACGATGGGCAGGATGCGCTGGTCGCCGGACGTCCCGTGGTGGTCCAGAATTCCTATTCCACCGCCGGCGAGCGTGGCCCCAGCGTGACCGACCAGCGCCACCGCTTGGTAGCCTCGTGGGTAGCCGCGCCGCAGCCCTTTCATCGCGATCATCCCGCGCTGGCGCTGCTATTCAACAACTGGTCGCTGGCCGGCGTGATCACCTTCGGCAGCGGGCGTCCCATCAACGCGCGCATCCTTGGCGACGCCAACCGCGATGGCAACGACGCCAACGACCGCCTGCCCGGGTATCGCCGCAATTCCTTCACCGGGCCGGACTACGCGACCACCGACCTGCGGCTGACGCGGCGCATCTATGCCGGCGACCGGCTTCAGCTCGAGCTCAGCGCCGAGTCGTTCAACCTCTTCAACCGCAACAATCAGCGGGTGCAAATCTCCGACGATGGATTCCTCAACAGCGCGGGAACCTTCGTTCCCGGAGTAGTAGTAAGCCAGGGGAGGAGATATGCGGCGTCGTACCGGCAGAGCCAGGGATTTCTCCAGCCGACCAACGCCTACGCGCCGCGGCAAGTGCAGCTGGCGCTACGGCTCAGGTTCTGAATTTCATTGGCCAGAGGTCAGTTGAGTAAGTTGGAAGAATTAGCTCGAGAGCCTTTGGGTTAGCTGAAAGGTATTAGTAATTCATAAAAGGCACTAACGTGGAGTACCGAACAGGACATTGGCGGCAACGAAGTGTCTCAACTGACTTGACTTACCCCTGGAACATTGTCATAACTGAGAGCGACCAACCGGTCAGGTTTGGGGGTGTTTCGAGTTTGGCCGAAGTTCGTGTGCAAGACGGCGAGTCCGTCGAGAATGCGCTTCGTCGTTTCAAGCGCAAGGTGCAGCAGGAAGACATTATCAAGGAGGTCAAGCGGCACTCCTTCTACCTGAAGCCGGGCGAAAAGAAACGCGCAAAACAGGCTCTGGCGCGCAAGCGCAGCCGCAAGAAGGCTCGTAAGGAGCAAGACTAATTTCGATAACCCGGGCCGCTTCGTCTCCCCGAGCGGCCCGTTTTCTATTTAAGCCGTAGGCGTCAAGGAACGCACTTCATAGGCAGTGAGAAGTCAGGATCAAGCAGTAAAGCCGGATGGGTTGGATCCGGCCGGCAGTCAGGGACCCTGGGGGTGTACCCCGGCGGCGGGCAGCGACAGGCCCGGCGACGGGGCGGGCCCTCGCGGCGTAGTCAGAGCGGCGCTGCGGGCGGCAGATCAAGGCTCGAAGGGAGCATCTTCCAATGGAATTCCAGGACAAAGTACTGAAGTGCGTGGATTGCGGAGCGGACTTCGTCTTCACGGCTGGGGAGCAGCTGTTCTTTCACGATAAGCAGTTCAAGAACGAACCCAAGCGGTGCAAGGCTTGCAAGGCGAAACGGGCTACCATGCTGGGGACGGCACAACCCGGCGCTTATCCCAAGGTCGAAACCCGCACGGTGTGTTCGCAATGCGGTAAGGAAACCACGGTACCGTTCAAGCCGACGCAGGGGCGCCCGGTGTTCTGCCGGGAGTGCTTCCAGCAGCGCCGCACAACGGCTGCCACCGCCTGATCGGGAGAAAGGGCGCGGTTCTCTCAGCACACGATGACCCGGCGCTCCCGGGCTTCCGCCAACAGCAGCACGGCCCGAAGACTTCCATCGTGAAATTGAACGAGTGTCGCCAGCCGCGGGCGCGGCTGGGATAGGTCCAGGTGTGTTTACCCTGCCCGGCGCTGGCCGCGGGCGGTACGCGTTTCTGCCTTGCCGCCATTCTTCGCTTCGGAGCGAGGTTGCCCTTTGGCCCCGGCGGCGGCGGCCTGCTTCTGATCTTCGTGCGCAATCAGCAGGGCCTCGATTTGCCGCAGCAGGTCCTGCGTCCCCACCGGCTTGACCAGCAGAGATTGCGCGCCCTCGCTCTTCCAGTCGCTTCCCAGGGCCGGATAGGCGGTGAGAATCGAAGTGGCGGGCTTGTAGGGCTGGCGCTTGGCGGAGCGGATCACGTCGTAGCCGGCGGTCTCGGTCTCCATGCGCATGTCGGTGATGACCATGGCGAAGGGGCCCCTGGCTTCGAGCTTCTCGATGCCTTCGCGGGCCGAGGAAGCGGTTTCCACCTCGAAGCCGTTCAGCTCCAGGATGGCTTTCAAGGTCAGCAGGATTGCCAGTTCGTCGTCCACCAGCAGGATGCGGCGTTTCATAAAACCCCCAAAGACGAACGGAACAGAAACAGCTACTCAGATGCAGGACGTGGCGCGAAACGTTGCGAGGGCCCGAAAAACCTCTTGCACCCTGATGAAAAGCCCACCCGAAGCGGCCGGAGAAGAAATACGCTCCTCGTATAATAGCACTCGTGTCCAGTTACTACGTGCAGAACTTCGGCTGCCGCGCCGCCCAGGCGGATGGCGCGGCGATCGAGCAGCAGCTGCGCGAGCGTGGCCTGAAACCCGCTCCGGTGGCTGGTTCTGCCCAGGTGGTGGTGCTGAACACCTGCACCGTAACCGCGTCGGCCGATAAAGATGTGCGCGCCGCCATCCGCCGCCTGCAGCGCGAAAATCCCGATTGCAAAATCCTCGTTACCGGCTGCTACGCGCAGCGCGCCCCGCAGGAAGTCGCTTCTATCGCGGGCGTTAATTGGGTAGTGGGAAACTCGCACAAGGGCAAGGTGGGAGAGATCGTCTGCGGGACGCAGGAGCTGGTATCCATTTCCGGAGCGGGCCCGGCCGGGGGCGGCCGGGGTACAGGGTCTGCAACAGCCGAACTCTTCGTTGGCGACATCTTCGCCCACACCGAACTGCTGGCGGCCCCAGTCTTCGAGGCCGCTCACGAGCGCACCCGGCCCAACCTCAAGGTGCAGGACGGCTGCAACAATCGCTGCTCGTTCTGCATTATCCCGTCGGTGCGGGGACGCAGCCGCTCCCTGCCCCTGGATGCGGTGCTGCAGCAGGTCAACACGCTGGTGGCCGCAGGCTACCGCGAGCTGGTGATCAGCGGCATCAACCTGGGACAGTGGGGCAAGGACCTCGACGGGTTCCCCCAGCGGCGGCCGTTTGCCGCTCTGCTGCGGGCGGTCCTGGAGCTTACCGCTCTCGAGAAGCTGCGCATCAGCTCGGTCGAGCCGATGGACTGGACGGAGGAACTGATCGAGTTGGTCGCCGGCAGCCCGCGCATCGCCCGGCACGCGCACGTGCCCATGCAGTCGGGAAGCGACCGCGTGCTGCGCCGCATGCACCGCCGCTACCGCCCGTGGCACTACGCGGCGAAAATCCGCCGCATTCGCCAAGCGATGCCCACGGCCGCCATCGGTGCCGACGTCATGGTCGGATTCCCGGGCGAGACGGACGACGATTTCGAGCAGACGCGGCGGATGATCGAAGAATTGCCCTTCACCTACCTGCACGTCTTCACTTACTCGTCGCGGCCAGGGACGCCGTCGGCGGAGATGCCGGAGCAGGTGCCGCCCGCCGTGATGAAGGAGCGCAATCGCATCCTGCGCGAACTGGCGGCGGAGAAGAAGCGGGCGTTCCTGGAGTCGTTCGTCGGGCGCGAGCTGCCGGCCATCACCCTGGGAGCGCAGAAAGACGGCTTCACCGAGGCGTTGACCGACAACTATCTTCCGCTATGGTTGCGCGGCGAGCACCAGGCGAACCGGTGGATTCCAGCCATCGTGACCGCCGTATCGGGCGACTCGCTCACTGGACAATGCCGCTAATCTCCAGAATTACAATCGCGGTCGCGGGTTTCTCGATTCTCATTGCAGTTTCGCTTCTCGAGATCATGAAACGGCGTGTGCTCAGGAGCGAGATTGTGCCTCCGGAGTACCGACTCGCACTGAACTATCCCCGGCATTACAAAGCGATCTTTGAGGCCGACTGGCTCTATATAGGCCATCTGAGCTTCGGCGTTGTCGCTTGCATCGCTACGATTGTGTGGCTTGTATTCGCCGCATTGCGAGTCATCTAAATCCGGCGCAGGCCGTCGGCTTGCGAGCTGACAGCTAAGAGCTGAGAGCTGGTTCGGTGGTATAATCGAACAAGTTTTTTGTCGGGAGGCTCTGCATCGACAAGCGTTATATCCGCACGAATGAGCGCATTCGCGCCCGCGAAGTCCGCGTCATCGGTGACGACGGATCGCAGGTGGGCATCATGGCCCCCTACGAAGCGCTGAAAATGGCCCGGGAAAAGAATCTGGACCTGGTGGAGATTTCCCCCACCGCGCAGCCGCCGGTCGTCCGCATCATGGATTTCGGCAAGTACCTGTACGAGCAGGAAAAGCGCGAGCGCGCCGCCAAGAAGCACCAGCACGTCATCACCGTCAAGGAAGTCAAGTTCCGCATCAACGTGGACGAGCACGACTACCAGACGAAGAAGAACCACGTGCTGCGCTTCCTCGAAGAGGGCGACAAGGTCAAGGCGACCATCTTCTTCCGCGGCCGCGAAATGACCCGGCAGATGCTGGGACGCGAGATCCTCGACCGCCTGATCAAGGACATCGGCGACAAGGGCATCGTGGAATTCCGCCCGCGGCAGGAAGGCAACACCCTGCACCTGATCTTGGCCCCGAGCAAGCAGGAAGCCAAGCCTAAGCCGAAAGCGGCGCCGCAGCCGGGAGCGCCGCAGGCGGCGCCTGCGGCTACACCGCCTCCGGCGCGAGCGCAGTAGATTTCACCGCGGATTTTCGCGAATCAACGCGGATCGAGTCTTTTCATTTCATCCGCGCTCATCCGCCGGAATCCGCGGTTTGATCTTCCCCAGTTCCGGAATCAGCGCGAAGTTGGTACAATAGCGGTTTCGCGCATGCCTGAGCGAAGCTTCAAGGAAACCTATGCCGAAACTGAAAACCCACAGCGGCGCGGCCAAGCGCTTCAAGAAGACCGGCACCGGTAAGGTGAAACGCGGTCACGCCTTCGCGCGCCACATTCTGACTACCAAGACCACGAAGAAAAAGCGCCACTTGGACAAGGACGTCATGATGGACAAGACGAACGTGCCCAAGATCAAGCGCATGATTCCGTACTAACCAGCTGTCAGCTGTCAGCGAGAGTGATTTCACGGCGTGTGAAGAGGCGACAGTCCCCGCGACTCCTGCCTCCAGCCGCCAAGCCGGTGGAGACATCGGCGAGAGCCGGTCGAGGTCGACCGGCCTCCAAGAGAAAAACCTAAAAAGGAGCCAGAGCCATGCCTCGCGTCAAACGTGGAACCAAGCGCCGCGCCAAGCGGAAAAAGATACTGGATCGCGCGGAAGGTTATTTCTTAAATAAGTCAAAGCTGTACAAGGCGGCCAAGGAGTCGGTCGAGCGGGCGCTGAAGTTCGCCTACGCCGGCCGGCGGCAGAAGAAGCGCCAGTACCGCTCCATCTGGATCGTGCGCATCGGCGCCGCCGCCAACCTGCACGGCCTCAGCTACAGCCGATTTATCAACGGCCTCAAGAAGAGCGGCGTGGAGCTGGACCGCAAGATCCTGGCCGACATCGCGGTGAACGATCCCGCGGCCTTCGGCAAGCTGGCGGAACAGGCCAAGGCGGGATTGACGGCAGCGTAGCTGGTCACCAGTCACCAGTCGCCAGTCGCCAGTCGTCAGTTGCCAGTCGCCAGTTGCCAGTTACCAGCAAATCCAGCCACGAATTGGCACGGATCAACACGGATATTCTTCAAATTGATCCGTGCGAATCCGTGTAATCCGTGGCTTTGTTCTTTCATGTACACCGTAGCCAAACTCGACGACTACTCGCCTGCGGCACTGGACAAGGCCGCGGCGGAGCTGCGCCGCGCGCTGGAGCAGGAAGCGTCCGGCATCGCGAACGAGGAGCAGTGGAAGGCCTTCCGTGATCGCTGGATGGCGCGCAAGAACGGCGTGCTCACGCAAATCAACGATCTCTGGCTCAAGGCCGCGCCAGGACCGCAGAAGCGCGAAACGGGACGCGTGGTCAACGAGCTGAAGTCGGCCGTCGAGGAGCAAGTCGAGGCCGCGAAGAACCGCGCGTCGGGCGGCGAGTCGCTGGAGCGCGAGCGCCTCGACGTCACGCTGCCGGGCATTCATCGCCCGCTGGGCGCGGAGCACCCCATCCTGCGCACCATGAACGACATCGTCGGCGTCTTCAAGGCGATGGGCTACTCCGTCGCCGAAGGGCCGGAGGTCGAGAGCGACTACTACAACTTCGAGTCGCTGAACTTCCCGCCCAACCACCCGGCGCGCGACATGCAGGACACGCTGTTCATCGCCGGGCAGGAGAGCAAGCCGCAGCGCGATCGCCTGCTGCTGCGCACCCACACTTCGCCGGTGCAGATCCGCACCATGGAAGGGCAGAAGCCGCCGATTCGTGCGGTCATCCCCGGGCGCGTCTACCGCAAGGACACGCCCGACGCCACGCACTCGCCCATGTTTCACCAGGTCGAGGGCCTGTGCGTGGACAGCAACATCACCTTTCGCGATATGAAGGGCTCGCTCGACCAGGCGATGAAGCTGCTGTTCGGCTCCAGCGTGCGCACGCGGCTGCGGCCGTCGTTCTTCCC
>DASUBK010000373.1:0-17029 GCA_035763305.1 Terriglobales bacterium
CCATGCATCCAGCGAGAGCTCATCGACCGCAGCCATCGAGTGCGCCATGCCGGCGTTGTTGATGAGCACGTCCACGCGGTGGAAGGTGCGCTTCACCGCGGCGAAGAACGTGGCTACCGATTTCTCGTCGGTCACATCACAGGAGTGCGCCAGCGTCTTCGCGCCGGATTTCGTGCAGGCGACGGCCACGCGGCGCAGGTCTTTCTGGTTGCGTGCCGCCAAAGCGACGTTGCAGCCGGAAGCAGCCAGGGCGCGGGCGATGGCTTCTCCGATCCCGCGGCTGGCGCCGCTAATAACGGCAACCCTGCCGGACAGTGCCGCACCTGCTCGAGGCATGAGGCGATTGTACCTGCCGCTTGCGCCGCGGCCCTAGAACGCCTCGGCTAAGGTCCTCGCTCCCCGACCATGCAGCACGGCCCATTTTCGGCCCATCCAATAGGCAAAACCACTAAAGCGCTCTGGCCCGCTTTGCTGTCTCTGGAGGAAAACTATGGGCAGGACACATTGCACTCTGGCAATCGCGGCTCTGGCTGCACTGCTGGTGAGCGCCCCGCGATTGGAAGCGAAGGCGCCGCATCAGGCGGCGGCTGAACAGATTATTGATGGACCCCGCGTGGAGAGCGTGGGCGCAACCTCGGCTATCGTGGCCTGGACGACCAACACCGGCGGCAGCTCGATTCTGCGCTACGGAACTTCGACCTCGAGCCTGACGCAAACCGCCGAATCGCCCTACAAGAAAGCCGACGTCGGCGGGCACGCCACGCATCGCGTCCACATCGACAACCTGAAGCCGAACACCACCTACTACTTCATGGTGGATTCCGGCCAGGGGCAAGGCACCGGGACGGAAGCCAAGAGCCAGATCGCGACCTTCACCACCAAGTCGTCAGGGCAAGGCGGAGAGGAAGGCGACAGCGCAGCCGAGCGCCAGCCGGTCCGGATTCTCGATGGTCCGCGCGTGGAAGGCGTCGGCAACAACTGGGCGGTGATCGCCTGGACCACGAATGCGGCCAGCAGCAGCGTGCTGCACTATGGCACCTCGCCGAACTCGCTGTCGCAGACCGCGCAGGCGCGCTACGCCGACACCGAAGGCGCCGCGCAGCAAACGCATCGCGTGCGCGTGAGCAACCTGCAGCCCAATACCACGTATTACTTCATGGTGGATTCGGGCCAGGGCGAAGGCACGGGCACCGAGGCCAAGAGCCAGATCGCGCAATTCAAAACCAAGCAGTAGATACGGTGAGAAACAAAAAGGGGCGGGCGCCATGGCCTGCCCCTGCTGGTTTTGTAACCGCGATTAGAACGATCCATTCCCTGCTTTGGCGCGGATGAGCGACAAAAATTCCTCCCGCGTCTGCTGCTCTTCGCGGAAGGCGCCCAGCATGGACGAGGTGACGGCCGCGGAATGCTGCTTCTCCACGCCCCGCATCATCATGCACAAGTGGCGCGCCTCGATGACCACGCCCACGCCCAGCGGCTGGATGACCTTCATCAGGCTCTCGGCGATTTGCGTAGTCAGCCGCTCCTGCACCTGCAGGCGGCGGGAATACAGTTCCACCAGGCGGGGAATCTTGCTCAGCCCGACGACCTTGCCCTTCGGCAGATAGGCGACGTGGACCTTGCCGAAGAAGGGCAGCATGTGGTGTTCGCACAAGCTGAACATCTCGATGTCCTTCACGATCACCATCTCGTCGTACTCTTCGGTGAACAGCGCGCCCTTGAGCATGGCCTCGGGATCTTCGGTGTAGCCCTTGGTGAGGAACTGCATGGCGCGCTCGACCCGCTCCGGGGTGCGCAGCAGGCCTTCGCGCTCCGGGTCCTCTCCCAGGCGCAGCAGCATTTCGCGCACCAGGTCGGAATAGCTGGCGTTGGCCAGGGTGGCGCCCTCCCCGGATTCTTCGCCCTTGCCGCGATTGCGCAGCGCGTATTCGCGGGCGGCGGACAAACTGCTCCTCATCGGCGAATCTCCTCTCCCCCGGCATATTCGAAGGAATTCAGCATCGTCTCTTCCAGCCTGACCTTCTCCAGATGCGCGGCGCGGAACTCTCGCTGCAAAATCTCGAAAATGGACCGGCACAGGTTCTCCGTCGTAGGCACTTGCCCGGAAAACTCCGGCAGCAGGTTCAGGTTCTCGTGGCCGAAGCGCTCCAGGATGTGGCGCTCGACCGCGGCGTCCAGGTCCAGCAGATTGCAGATCATGCCGGTGCGCGGTTCAACCTGTCCCGCGACTGTCACCTCCAGGGCGTAGTTGTGCCCATGGCCGTGCGGGTTATTGCACTTGCCGTAGGTGGCGCGGTTTTCCTCTGCCGAAAACGCATCGCTGTGCAGACGATGCGAGGCGGAAAACCAGTAGCGGCGGGTGAGGTGGGCTTTCATTAGTTTCAGTTTCAGTTTCAGTTTCGGTTGATGTCGCTGAAACCGAAACTGAAACTGAAACTACTCTTCTCCGTAGTAATCCACGAACAAGTCCGGCGTTTCATACACGCGCACGCGGTGCATCTGCGCGATCTTCATCTTCCCTGCCAGGCGGTTCCAGATGGCGACGGCCAGGTTCTCGGTGGTCGGAATCGCCTGCGCGAACTCCGGCACCTCTTTGTTGAGGAAGCGGTGGTCGAGCGCCTCCAGCACCTCGCGGTTCAGGACCTCCTTCAGGTCCTTCAGGTCGACCACGAAGCCGGAGCGCGGATCCACCCGGCCCTTCACCGTCAGCTCCAGCGTGTAGTTATGGCCGTGGCCGTTCGGATTGTTGCACTTCCCGAAGATGCGCCGGTTCTCTTCCGGCGAGAACTCCGGGTTGTGGTAGTAGTGCGAAGCGGAAAACTCGCACTTGCGCGTCAGATAGACCATCCCAGGCTTGCTCCGTGACCGCCCCGTTTCTCGCGCGCAAGGCCACCCACTGGAGTGGCAGCGCCGCACCGGGTTACAGCTGGGGAATGGCGGTCTGCTGCAATTATATCGAGAGGCGAGGCAATGCCTAGCGCGCCGCTGGTTCGGCTTTCGGAGCGCCTTCCGACTTGGGCCGCCGCGGGTCGTACGTCCTTCCCTTCCAGCTTACGGTGCCGCGGCGATGCTTCCAGGCGGAGCGCAACAGAAGATACGAGAATATGGGAATGCCCAGGGGCGACAGCAGAGTATTCAGAGCGCCGGAATGGGCGGCGCGCACCCGGCGGTAGAACAGGAAGCCCAGCGGCGCGGCCATAGCCAGCCCGGCGATGGCGGGCAGGCGATCGCGGGCGATCAGGCCGCCGGCGAGACTGCCGATTCCGGCCACGATCCCCAGCCCTTCCAGGGCGCGGCGGGCGGCGAGGCGCTCGGCGCCGGGAAAGAGCAGCGCCAGGTTCTTGCTCCAGCCCTCGCGCAATTCCGGCCAGGTGCGATACATGCGGGTGCGCACCGCGTCGCCGCCGTAGCGAAACCGAATTTTCCAGCCATCGCGCTTGACCGCCTCCGCCAGGGCGACGTCTTCGAGTAGCGTGTGCGCCACCGCGCAATGGCCGCCGACTTTCTGGTAGACGTCGCGGCGGATAAGCAGGTACTGGCCGTTAGCGGCGGCGATGGGAGAAGCGGGATCGTTTACGTCGGCCGGACGATAGCTATGGGCGAGCTCGCCGAAGATGACCGGCATCGCCACCCGTTGCAGCCAGCCGTGGAGTTCCTGCTCCGGCGACAGCGAGAGCAGCACCACTCCGAAATCCTGGGCTTCGCGCAGGCAGCGGGCCAGCGAACCGGGCTGGTGGACGGTGTCGGCGTCGGTGAACAGGAGCCACGATCCGGTGGCGGCCTGGGCTCCGCGCCAGGCGGCGTGGCATTTGCCTGACTGCCCCGCCGGAGGCTCTCCGGCCGCCAGCAGGCGCACGTTGGCGAACAAGTCGGCGATGCCGCTCGTCCCGTCGGTCGAGCCGTCGTCCACCACGATGATCTCGAACGGCACGCCCTGCTGCCCGACCAGCGATTCCAGGCAAGCGCCCAGGGTGGCTTCCTCGTTGCGGGCGGGAATGATGATCGAAACCCGTGTGTTCTGCGGGGTCAAAGGGAGCGCTCCGTCAGGGGCGATTATAAGAGCCGCGCGACGCCGCGCGCAGCCTACCTTGGTGGTGTGAGATGGCTCACAGGTATTTGTGACGGGAAAGACGGCGGGCGCGCCGGCCGCGTGGTCGAATCGGGGTTGCCGGAGGGAGGCGGGGGGAATGTATCATAGAGGCGTGAAGCGGGCTCTGATCGCGGTGATGGCGGCGCTGCTGATGACCGGTTGCTACAGCGGCAGCCGGCCGCCGCGCATCGGCGAAAGCGCACCCGACTTCACCGTCCGCGACGACGCCCGCAGCGTGACTCTTCACGACCTCCGCGGCAAGGTGGTGGTGCTCAACTTCTGGGCCACCTGGTGCCCGCCCTGCGTGGAAGAGATGCCCTCGCTGGTGAACCTGCAATCCCGCCTCAAGGGCACCGACGTCACCGTGCTGGCGGTCAGCATCGACGTGGATTCCAACGCCTACAAAAAGTTCCTCGCCGACCACCACGTAGACCTGCTCACGGTGCGCGATCCCGACCAGAAGACGCCCGCCCTCTACGGCTCGTCCATGTGGCCGGAGACTTACATCATCGACCGCAAGGGAGTGATCCGGCGTAAATTCATCGGCGCGGTGGACTGGAACGAGCCCGACCTGGTGTCCTACCTGAAGAAGCTGTCGTCGTAAGAGAGTTGCTAGTTTCCAGTTTCAAGAAACTCCTGTCATCCCGAGCGAAGCCAGGGATCTGTTGTCCCATACTGGTCGAGTCTGAAACAGATCCCTCGCTGCGCTCGGGATGACTCACCAACCCAGAAAGTTGAACTAGAAACCAGAAACCAGAAACTTTCTTCTACAGCTTCGCCTTGCGCAGGCGGAGCGAGTTGGTGATCACCGACACCGAACTGAAGCTCATTGCCGCCGCCGCAATCACCGGGCTGAGCAGCAGGCCGAAAAACGGGTAGAGCACGCCCGCCGCGATCGGCACACCCAGCGAGTTGTAAATGAAGGCGAAGAACAGGTTCTGGCGGATGTTGCGCATGGTGGCGCGGCTGAGGCGGCGGGCGCGCACGATGGCACGCAGGTCGCCTTTGACCAGCGTGATGCCGCCGCTCTCCATGGCAATGTCGGTGCCGGTGCCCATGGCGATGCCGACGTCGGCGGCAGCGAGCGCCGGGGCGTCGTTGATGCCGTCGCCGGCCATCGCCACCCTGCGGCCGCGCTGCTGCAGCGAGCGCACCACGTCGGCCTTGCGGTCGGGCAGGACCTCGGCCTCGAATTCCGCGATGCCGAGTTTCTTCGCCACTGCCTCGGCCGTGCGCCGGCTGTCCCCGGTGAGCATGACCACGTGCACGCCGTCGTCGTGCAAGGCGCGCAGCGCTTCCGGCGTGGTCGCTTTGACCGGGTCGGCAATTCCCAGCAATCCGGCTAAGCGCCCGTCCACGGCGGCGAAGATGACGGTCTCGCCTTGCTCCTGCATTTGCGCGACCCGGGCCAGCGAGGACGAAAATTGGGCGCCGACCTCCGCCATCAGTTGCTGGTTGCCGGCCGCGATGCGCCGCCCATCAATCTTGGCAACCACACCTTTACCGGGGATAGCACGAAACTCCGCCGCGGCGGGAACACTTCCCTTTTGCTCCGCCGCGCGCACGATGGCGGCGGCCAGCGGGTGTTCGCTGCCGCGCTCCACCGCGGCCACCAGCCGCAGCAACTCGTCTTCGTTGGCGTCTGCGGTCGTCACCACGGAAACCAACTGCGGTTTCCCTTCGGTCAGCGTGCCGGTCTTGTCGATAACGAGGGTGTCGACCTGATGCAGGATTTCCAGCGCCTCGGCATTGCGGATCAACACGCCGGCATGCGCGCCGCGGCCGGTCGCGACCATGATGGCGATGGGCGTTGCCAGCCCCAGTGCGCACGGGCAGGCGATGATCAGCACCGCGACTGCGTTGACCAGGGCGTAGGCGTAGCGCGGCTGCGGGCCGGCGATGGCCCACGCGATCGCGGTGATCGCCGCGATCGCCACCACCGTGGGAACGAAGTACGCCGACACGCGATCGGCGAGGCGCTGGATCGGCGCCCGGCTGCGCTGCGCCTCCGCGACCATGTTGACAATCCGGGACAGCAGCGTCTCGCTGCCCACTCGCTCGGCGCGCATGACCAGCGAGCCGGTGCCGTTGAGCGTGGCGCCGACCACCTTCGCTCCCGGCCCCTTGTCCACTGGCAGCGACTCGCCGGTGATCATCGATTCGTCTACCGTGCTGCTTCCCTCGACGACCACGCCGTCTACCGGAATCTTCTCGCCCGGCCGGACGCGCAGACGGTCGCCGTGTTGCACCTGGTCGAGGGGAATGTCGGTTTCTCTGCCATCCGAGTTGATGCGGCGCGCGAGCTTGGGCGAAAGATCGAGCAGGGCGCGCAAGGCGCTGCTGGTGCGGCTGCGCGCGCGCAACTCCAGCACTTGCCCGAGCAAGACCAGGGTGACGATGAAGGCCGCCGGCTCGAAGTACAGGTTGGGTCTGTCTCCCATGCCGCGGAATTCCGCCGGAAAGAGGCCGGGGGCGATGGTCGCCACAAGACTGTAGAGATACGCGACGCCCACGCCCAGTCCGATTAGCGTGAACATGTTGGCGCTGCGGTTCTTCAGTGAAGCCCAGAAGCGCTCCAGCAGCGGCCATCCTGCCCAGAGCACGGCCGGCGTCGCCAACACCAGCTGCGCCCAGGGCGCCATCGACGCCGGCAGAACCATGGTGGCCATCTCCGCCATGGACAGCGCCAGAAGAGGGACGGTGAAGATCAGGCTGAACCAGAAGCGGCGCGTCATGTCGCGCAGTTCGGGATTGTCCGGTTCGGCCGCGGTGACCGTACGCGGCTCCAGCGCCATGCCGCACTTCGGGCAGGAGCCGGGGTGGTCGCGCACCACCTCGGGATGCATGGGGCAGACCCACTCCGTCCTGGTGACCGGCAGGATGGACTCCGGCTCCAGCGCCATGCCGCATTTGGGGCACGCGCCCGGGCCTTTCTGCCTCACCTCCGGATCCATGGGGCAGATGTAGATTTGTTCCGCGGACGCAGGCGTCGGCGCCTTGGCCGTAGCGGCCTCAGGATGAAGAAATACTTCAGGGTTGTGCTGGAAACGCTCCTGGCACCTAGGGTTGCAGAAGTAGTATGTCTCGCCTTTGTAGTCGAATTTCCCCGCCGCGTGCTGCGAATCCACCACCATGCCGCAGACCGGGTCCTTCACCAGTTGCGGCTTCGGAGCGCCGATGCTCACCAGCGGCGGCTTGGGCCCGCTTCCACCCGGAGTCACCAAGCCTGGCTGGGAGGCGCCCAAGGTGACCAGCGGCGCCGGCATCTTCTCCTTCACGCCGCCCTCCAGGTAGCGCCGCGGATCGGCCTGGAACTTCTGCGCGCATCCGGGACAACAGAAGTAGTAGCTCTTGCCGTCGTGCTGCGCGCTGGCGCGAGCCTGGGCGGGATCCACGGTCATGCCGCAGACCGGATCAATCACGGTACTCATGCGCGCCTCCGTCCGTTGCCGGCCGCCAGGGGCGCGTCGGTCACCGCTTCGTCGATTAATTCGCAGATGGCGCTGCCGGCGACATGGCGCAGGGGCCGTCTCTTCCACTTCCGCACCGAGCGCTCCAGGCCGTCGCGGAAGCGCTGCAGGCGCTCGATCTCGCGCTCCACCTGGCGCAGGTGGCGCTGGGCGATAGCGATCACCTCCGAACAGGGGGCGTGGCCGGCGTCGTGCAGGCGCAGGATCTGGTGAATCTCTTCCAGAGAAAATCCCAGTTGCTTGGCCTTGCGAATGAAGCGCAGGCGCTTGGCATCTGCCGCGGAATATACGCGGTATCCCGAGTCGGTGCGCTCCGGTTGCGGTAAGAGGCCGGCGCGTTCGTAAAACCGTACCGCCTGGGCGCTGATGCCGGAATCCGCTGCCAGTTCTCCAATCTTCATGCTTCAAGCTTAAACCTTGCAGCAAGGTATAAGGTCAAGAGGACTGCCGCTTGCCGAATGCCGATTGCCGATTCCTTCGACAATCTCGGCAATGTATATTCATTCCAGGAGAGAGCATGACCGCGATCGAGATCGCCTTCCGCTACGGGCAGCAGCCGGGCCTGAACGAGATGCGCGCGCTGGACGCGCTGCGCGAAGTCTACGGTATTCGCCGTATCCGCTTCCACGAGAACGAGCGCACGCTGCGCGTGGAGTACGACGCCACGCGCTTGAGTGAGACCACGGTGGCTTCCCTGCTGCGCCGCGCCGGAATCGATCTGCAGGAAAAGTTGATTCTCGCGTGAGTGCACCACAGGCGCGGCATTTGGCGCGCTGCGCGTGTCCTTTTTCCCTACCCGAGTAAAACTTGCTCCGGCGACCCTGAAATTCCTACCGAGAGTCCGTCGCGCCGCACGGCTAAGCCACCTGTTTTCAGTCCGGCCGATTTGGTACAGAGGATGCAACTACCCAGAACAGACGAAGTGGCGCGCAACAGGGGCGCTCTCATGGGAAACTCGGCCAGAGGTTTTCCTGAGCGCCCCTTTTGCATTTCTCCCCGCAGTACACTCCCGCCCCGTTATATATCACTAATGTATTCAGCGATTTAGGGAATCCCGCAACTTTCTCTCCGCCTGCGTGTCTAATTAACCAAACGGTTAGTTAGAGATCGGAGGATGAGCAAGATGAACGGCAAGATGAAATTGGCAACGGCCCTGGCGGCGGCCCTGCTCTCTCTTCCCCTGGCGGCGGAGACTCCCCGCTCCGACTCCGCCCTCCAGTCGGCGGTGACACAACGGCTGGAGAAGAAGCAGTTCCGCGACGTCAAGGCTACCGTCGACGACGGTACGGTCACGCTGCAGGGCACGGTGAAGCGCCTGCAGGACAAGCGCGACGCCGAGAAGCGCGCCCGCAAGACCGAGGGCGTCACCTCGGTAAAGGACAACATCCAGGTAGCGAGCGTCAACGACGATCAACTGCGCAACCAACTGGCGCGCAAGCTGGCCTACGACCGCTCCGACTGGTGGAACGTGTTCAACGTGATTCAACTGGGCGTCAACCAGGGAGTGGTCACCCTGGACGGCGAAGTGCGCACTCCCAGCGACAAGCAGTCGGCGCTGGAGTTGGTGGCCGAGACCCCGGGCGTGCAGTCGGTGGTGGATCGCCTGAAGGTCGCGCCGGCGTCGTTCAACGACGACGACATCCGCCTTCGCACCCTGCGCGCGATTTATCGCGACCCCGTGCTGTCGAAGTACGCGCTGGATCCGCAGGCGCCGATCCGCATCCTGGTGGACCACGGACGCGTGGGCCTCTACGGCACCGTAGACAGCGCCATGGACAAGCAGGTGGCGATGATGCGCGCCAGCGAGGTGTTCGGCGCCTTCCAGGTGCAGAACCACCTCACCACGCCGGCCGAGGAGGTTCACTGATCGACCTCGTGCGCGGCAATGTTAAGTCAAGGAAATAGAAGTGTTCTCCCTGAACTCAGACTCCGCACAGCTCGGCTGTGCGGATTTTTTTTGCTCGACAAGAATTGCGTAGCCGCAGGCGCCCTCGCCTGCGGGATTTTGGAGCGTGCGCGCCCCCGCGCACGTGCCCTCTTGGGGTACTTCGTGGAGCCTTCGTGGCCTTCCCGCGAACAAGACGGTGCACACCAGGGACACGAAGGCCACGAAGGAATTGGAGTCATGCGCGTAACGAGCGGCGAGTAATGAGCGACGAAGGAGAGCTGGAGGCCCTGGGCAGATTCGAACTGCCGACCTGCGGTTTAGGAAACCGTCGCTCTATCCATCTGAGCTACAGGGCCATTGCGGTCGTACTCCCATTATCGCACTCCTGCACGGCTACGAAGCGCGCCGAAACAAGACGCCGCAGCGCAATCTGCCTCCCAGGGTGCATAATGGCCGGCGCGCAACCGTCCATCAGTCTCCAGGTGAAGGCACGTGAACCGAAGCAGGCTGTTGATTGTCGGCATCAGCACGGTGACCGGCGCTTCCTTTGCCGTGCTGGCGGGCATGAGCGCCGCCGCCGCTGCCACTCCGGTGCGCCGCTTTCAGCCCTTCTCCGTAGTCATCACCATCGTCGCCATCGTCCTGGGCTACATGGCATTTCGCGCCGCGCTGGCGGGAAACACCGGCGGGCGAGCGCTGGTGGATTCGCTGCGCGCCGGCATGTTGGGAGCGTTTGTCGCGCTGCTGGCGATGTTCCTCTTCCTGGTGGCGTTCAAGAGCAGCACCCAGGGCTTCCTGGCGCACGCGCTGGGTAAGCCCACGTCCGCGTTCACCATCAACCGCCTGCTGGTGGTGTCGGTGCTGCTGGGGTTCGGCACCGGGTTCGTGATTCGCGTGCCGAAGGGAGCGGAACCGGTCGGTCGTCATCGTTGATTTCCCGCCGGTCGAGGTCGACCGGCCTCCATCTTTCATCGTTGATTTCCCGCCGATCAGCTCCAGCGGCCTACACTTAGTAACCCCTTCCCTGCCTCCGATTTCCCCGTTTCGTGCCACTATCTACCGTAGATTCTTGGCGAAGGACCGCTTAACGGCCGGGCGCACCCGAACGTCCCGGCACCAGGGTCACGTAGTCGTTACCGTCCCGGCGTTGCTACTGTTCCAGTGCAGTTAACAGGGGTCCCCTACGAGGTGACTTATGGAGCAGTTGAAAGTACTGTACGGAGAAGGCGACGCCAAGCATCTGGCCGCGCTGACGGCAGCGTTGAAGAAGGAAGGTTTCCAGGTTACGACCACGGTAGGACGCGGCGACTTCGAGCGCCAGCTGGCCGGCGCCCAGTTCGACGTTGCGGTGCTGGGCCACACGCTCAGCCGCGACGACCGCCACCATCTGCCTTACATGATCCGCAAGGCCCATGCCGACACGCAGATCCTGGTGCTGCATGCCAGCGGCAAGCATCCCGAGGTGGACCTGGCCATGGATTCGCGCCGCGGCGAGCGCGCGATCCTGGAAGCGATCGAGCAGCTCGCGGGGAGGATGGTCGCGGCGTAATCCAGCACGCCGCGCGGCATGCGCGCCTTCGAAACAGCACCGGCCGACGTCCAGGAGCTGCTCAATAAGCCCATCAGCGAATTGGGGCTGCAACTGGAAACGTCGCCGCTGCAGCGCATGATCCAGCAGCTGTACCGCGAACTGGAGCGCAAGGGCCTCAAACACTTCCAGCCCCGCTGCTATCTCACCGACGAATGGGGATGTCCCGACGGCGAGCCGGTCATCGGCATTCCCTTTTACCTCGCCGACCCCAAGCTGGAACGGCTGGAAAAGGAGATGAACGACCTGGAGGATGCCCGCCAGGTCATGATGTATCTCCGCCACGAGGCCGGGCACGCCTTCAACTACGCCTACGAGTTGTACAAAACCGCCGAATGGCGCGAGGTCTTCGGCAACTTTCACCGCGCCTACCGCGACAACTACCGCCCGGTTCCCTTCTCCCGCAGCTTCGTGCGACACATGGAAGGCTGGTACGCGCAGAAGCATCCGGACGAGGACTTCGCCGAAACCTTCGCCGTCTGGCTGACGCCCAACTCGCGCTGGCGGAAGAAGTATCGCGGCTGGCCGGCGATGCGCAAGCTGCGCTACATGGACCGCATCGCGCGGCGTGTGGCGGATACTCCGCCCAAGCGCGCCACTGGCCAGACCGACGTCACCGCCTCGGAGATGAACGTCACCCTGGGCGAGTTCTACCAGCGGGCCGGCGCGGAAGAACTGCCGTGGTCGGCGCTGGCGCTGGACACCGACCTGGTGGACATCTTCAGCGTCTCCAAGAAGCGTCGCAAAGGCGTGCGCCCGGCGGCGGAATGGATGAGCGACAACCGCAAGACGCTGATCGACAAGATCACCTACTGGAGCGGGGTGCAGCGGCCCATCATCAAAAAACTGGTGGAGGGCATCCAGGCGCGGGTCGGCGAATTAGGCTTGAAGATGGATACGAAGTGCGAGAAGGAAACTCTGGCCGAGTTCGCGGTGTACGCCACCGCATTGTGCATGAACTACCTGCTACGGGGAAAATTCGTCCAGCCGTGAACGCGCGCGGCGAGGAGGCGCCATGAGCAAACTGAAGATCGCGATCCTCTACGACGTCTGGGAAGAGGAAGGTGCGGAGCCCGAACCGGAGCCGGTGCGCAAGCCGGTCCGCAAGAAGGGCAAGGCGACGCGCCGGCGGCGCAAGGAGAAGCACGACCGCGAGGAGGTCTTCGAGGCGCTGGAGAAACTCGGCCACGAGCCCTTCTACCAGGTGCTCGACGGCCGCACGCAATCGCTGACCTCGCTGGTGCGCTGCGGCGCCGACCTGGTCTTCAATCTCAGCGAAGCCTACGCCGGGGACGATACCAAGGAATCCAACGTGGCCGCGTACCTCGACCTGCTGAATCTTCCCTACACCGGGTCGGGGCCGCACGGGCATTTCCTCGCCCAGGACAAGGCAGTGGCCAAGAAGCTCTTCGCCTTCCAGGGAATCCGCACGCCGTATTTCGCGACCGCCTACAAGGGACGCATCGAGCACGCCGACAACATCAACTTCCCGTTGATCGTGAAACCCATGTGGGAGGACGGATCCATCGGCATCGACGCCAACGCCCTGGTCAGCAACATCAAGGAACTGATGGAGCGGGTGGAGTACGTGCAGGAGGAATTCGACTCCCCGGCGCTCATTGAAGAGTACATCGAAGGACGGGAGATTTACGGCGCGGTGCTGGGCAGCTACGAAAAGGCGCGCGCCCTGCCCTTGATCGAACTCGACCTGTCCAAGCTCCCCAAGGGAACGCCGCGCATCGCCACCAACGACGTGAAGTTCGACAAGGAGACGGAAGCCTACAAGCTCACCAAGTCGGCGCCGGCGGAGGACCTGCCGGAGGAGGTCGTGACCGCGCTGACGGATACCGCGGTCAAGGCCTACCGCGTCTGCAAGCTGCGCGATTACGGACGCATCGACATGAGGCTGTCGGAGAAGGGCGAGGTCTACGTCATCGAGGCCAATCCCAATCCCTGGCTGGCCAGCACCCAGGAATTCGCCATGGCGGCGAAGAAGGACGGGCTGAATTACACCGAGATGATCGAGGAGATCGTGGAATCGGCGCTGGCGCGGACCGGGCTGCGACTGAAAACGGAAGCGGGAACGTAGGACTCGGCGGCTGCCGCAGGCGCCCTGGGGCGCAAAAAAAGCGTGCGCGCCGCAGTAGGTGTGGGGTGAGGATGGCAGCGACGCGCACGAACTTTTTTATTTCTGGCCTTGATGTGAGACGAGAATAATCGCGATCCCCGCGCTGGGAAGTGCCGCCGGTCATAGTCGCGTGTGACGCCGATCACAAATCCACCGCCAATTTCCTCAGGCACGCGCCGGCGCAGACGAGGGCGCCTGCGCTCTAGCCGGCAGGATGCCGGCGCTACGAGGAAATTGATGGCACAATCGTGGTGGATGGACGACCGTGAAATCGTGGTGGGCGTGATCTCCGACACGCACGGATTGCTGCGCCCGGAAGCCGTGGCGGCGCTGGCAGGTTCCCGGTTCATAGTTCATGCGGGCGATGTCGGCGCTGCCGCCATTCTCGATCGCCTCCGCCAAATCGCCCCCGTGCACGCGGTGCGCGGCAATGTGGACGTGGAGCCGTGGGCGCGCGAACTGCCCGAGACCACTGTCGTCGAGGCCGGCGGAGCGAGCCTCTACGTGCTGCACAACATCGCCGACCTCGACCTGAAGCCGCAGGCCGCCGGCTTCGCCGCAGTGATTTTCGGGCACTCCCACCAGCCGGAGATCGAGAGTCGCAAGGGCGTGCTCTATTTCAATCCCGGCAGCGCGGGGCCGCGGCGCTTTCGATTACCGGTTTCGCTGGGACGATTGCGCGTGCGCGCGGGACAACTGCAGCCGGAGCTGATCACGTTGCCAATATGAATTGGTGATTGGGCGATGGCGTGATGGGACTGAATTCAAGAGTATGGCGAGGGCTTAAAGCCGGTCCAATCAGCAAATTACTAAATCACCCAATTCCTACGCTCCTCGCTTTCGCTCCAAGCGCACCCGCTCCACGTAGCGGCCGGTGTGCAGGTCGACGCGCACGATCTCGCCAACACCCACGAACAGCGGCACCTGGATATGCATGCCGTTGTCGAGGGTGGCGTCCTTCCAGGCGCTTTCCTGCCCCGCGTGCATCGGCGGCGCGGTCTCGCGCACCGCGGCCTCGATCGAATCCGGCAGGACGACGCTGATCGGCTCGCCCCGGCAGAACGCCACCGGCACCGATGTCCCCGCCTGCAACAGATGCCCGGTGGGGCCGACCAGGTCGCGCGACAACTGCACCTGCTCGAAATTGAGAGGATCCATGAAGGTGAACCCCAGGCTGTCGCTGAACAGGTACTCCATGGCGCGGCGCTCGACGGGAAGCTCCTCCAGCCGCTCGTCAGGCCGGAAGTGCTGCTCCCAGAGGCGCCCCTGCGGCACGCCTTGCAGGCGCGTCTTCACCACGCCGCCGAGCTGGCCGCCGCCCGCCTTCACTGCGACCTCCAGGACTTTGTAGAGTTGCCGCTCGAAGCGAATCACCGTTCCCGGCCGCAATTGCGAGGCAAGAATCATCGCGCGCCTCCGCCCAACACATGATGGTAGGCCAACTCCGAGGTGGAGATGACGAGACCGACAGTGCGGCAGTATCGCTCTTTCCTGTTCTGGGTCAGCCGGCGGCGTAGACCGCGTACTGGTGCGTGCCGCCGACTTTCTTCCATCGACTTCGCTCCACCAGGACGCGCTCCAACTCGGGGTTGTGATACAGGATGTAGATCTCGCGTGGGCGTTCGGCCAGCGAGCGTTCCAGGTTGTGCAGGACCTTCTCCAGCGCCGGCTCCGGAAGAGGATTGAAGAGGTACAGCAGCAAAGGCTCGGCGGGAAATTGGAACTCGCGGGCGTCGCCGCAGACGCACTCAATGCCGAAATACTTCTGTCCCAGCCCGCGGTACTTGCGGATATTGTCTAGAGCGATCTGGTGAAGCTCGGGGACGAACTCCACGCCCAGGATGCGGCGGAAGGGATAGTCGGCGGCCATCAGCAGCGCCCGCCCCTTGCCCGAGCCCAGGTCGATGAAGGTAAAGCGCGGCCAGTCCAGCGCCAGCGAGTTCAGCATCTCGTGGAAGAGCGAAGGCTCGCTGGGCTGGTAGGGCGAGCCGCCCAGCATCGACGCCAGCCGGGTGCGGTTGTCCACCGTGCCGGCGGTGGTATCCACGCGGTGCTCCCAGTCGAAGTCCATGTCGCCGTAGCGGGAGCGCTTGCGTTCGGGAGTGGAGTCGCGCAGGAATTCGCCGCTCTCGCCCAGCAGCCGGCGCAGCGCGCCCCAGGTGCCATATTGCGCGCGGGCTTCGCGCCAGCGGATGCGCAACGCCTGAGTCAGCGAGGAGGGCACGCGCCAGTGTCGCGGTTCGGCAGCGGAAAAATCAACTGTCAGTGGGCGTGCGAGGCGACGACGCGGGCGATGCTCAGCATGCCGATGGCCTCCGCCGCCGGATCCTGCAGATGTTGCGCGCGCTGCAAGGCCATCACCGGATCCACCTGGGCGGCGGCGTCGGCGACCTCCTCCACCACTGCGGCGGCGTTCATCTGCGGCGAGCGGTTGGACCAGACTTCATCCAGAGCGGAGAAGGCGGTGTCGAAGAAGCGGCCGGCGGAATCGCTATCGCCGGAGGTGCCGGAGACGAATCCGTGCGCCGCCGCCTCGCGGGCGCGTTGCGAGGCCGGCATGTCGTTCAGTGCCTGCTGCGCATCGGGGCCGTTGTCGGCCGCCGCCGACTGCACGGTCGCAACTTCCTCGGGAGGCGGCGACAGTTCCCCGCCCTGTCCGGCCGTCTGGGCCACGTGCTGCGCCGCGACGTTGGCGCTCAGGATGTCCTGGTAGCGATCGCGGAAAAGCGACTTCATCGCGTCCACGGCAGTGTTCACCGCTACATTGCGTTCGGGAGCATCGGCGTCGATATGTCCCAGCCACTCCAGCAACGCCAACCCGGCGCGCTGGGCAACGGCCTTGTCCATCGCCGGAGCGGCCTCGGCATAGAGCTGCGCCAGCGCGGGGGCGTCGGCGCGCAGCGGCTCGGCATCTCCCGGCAGGCTGGAAAACACATCGTCGAATTCCTGCTGCGACCATCCCGACTTCAAGCCCGCGGCCTGCATGACGGCCAGCGTCGCCCGCGGCGCCGGCGCGCCGGCACCCTGAAGCTTGCGTTGCGCGGCGCTTAGCGTCTGCCCGGGACAAGTTGTAACCGCCCCGATCAACGACTGCTCGGCGCGGTCGACAGCGTTGGGCGGCAGCGATTCGACGAATTGCTGCGCCGCCGCGCAATCCGCCTGTCCGGACGCCAGCAGCGACACCGCCGGGTCTTCCCCGGCAGCGACCAAGCGCGTTTCGATCTGCACGCCTTCGCGCGTGAACTGCCGTGCCAGCTGCGGATCAATGGGCGAAGTCACCTGCGCCGCCGTCGCCAAAACGCGCAGGCGATCCTGAGGATCGCTTTCCGGCAGAGCCACGGCCGAGCGCACCACGTCCAAAACGAACTTCCGGCTGGAATCGGCGGGCTTGGCGGGCTTCGAACCCGCGTACACTGGGGCGCACCCCAGCGCCAGAATTACCGTAGTCAGGACACACTTCAAGGAAGAACTCCGAACCCCAGAGTAGCGGTGCATCTACTCTCACTCAATGGGATGCGTACAAATGACGGCGGGAGAACTAAGGTAAGGATTAGGCCTTTCCTTACTTCCGGGTCCAAGAGCACGAGTCGGAGACCCGTGCCACACGCTACGAGTGCTCCCCGCGATAAGCCACACGTAACTCGTCGACGATCTCGCGCGCGGCGTGCCGGGCGGTGTCGAACTTGTCCGGCTCGAACGAGATCGCGCCCACGCGGGCGTGGCCCCCGCCGCCGTAGCGCTCGCAAATCTTCGCCAGGTTCACCATGCGCTCCTCATCGGCCCAAGGATTGGAGCCGACGGAAACCTTGGTGCGGAAGCTGCTCTTGCTCAGACCCACGCTGTACACGCACTCGGGGTGCAGGTA
>DASUBK010000374.1:0-7442 GCA_035763305.1 Terriglobales bacterium
GAGCCACAAGCTGCGCAGGGCCAGGCCGGCGCCGATCAGAAGCATCCGGGAGAGCGCGACTTCGGCGGCGACCAGCACCGCGCGCAGGCGCTGCCCACCGGAGTCGGTGGCGCCGCGTCCCTGGGCCTGCTTGAGCGAGCCGTGCAGATCGGAGTCGGCGCGGGTGAGGCGCAGGGCCGGCATGAGGCCGGCGACGATGCCGGTGACCACCGAGATCACCAGGGCAAAGACCAGCACCCAGCCGTCGGTGCGCACTTCCACCGAGCGCGGCAGCCGGCCGGCGAGAAATCGCGTGATCAGCTGTGTTCCGTAAGCGGCGATCCACAGGCCGAAGGCTCCGCCCACCAGCGAAACGATGAGTGCCTCCCACATGACCTGGGCGAGCAGGCGAGCGCGCGAGGCGCCCAGCGCGGTGCGGATGGCGATCTCCTTGCGACGCGCCAGGGTGCGCGCGAGAACCAGATTAGCGACGTTGGCGCAGGCAATCAGTAGAACGCAGACCACCGCGCCCAGAAGCACGAGCAGCGCCGGGCGCACCTGTCCCACCATGTCTTCGCGCATGGGGATGACTACTGCCCCCCAGCCAGCGTCGTCGTCGGGATATTCCTGCTCGAGGCGGCGGGAGATGGTGTCCATCTCGGCCTGGGCGGTGTGCAGGTCAACCCCCTGCTTCAGACGCCCGATCACCAGATAATTGTGGTTGCCGCGAACGGTGCGCTCCTTGGCGTCCCAGTCCAGCGGTGAATAGATATCGGGAGGACCCATGAAGCGGAAGCTTTGCGGCATGATGCCGATGACAGTGTGCGCCGCGCCGTCGAGAGTAATGGACTGCCCGACGATGCCGGGGTCAGCGCCCAGTTGCGTCTTCCAGAACTTGTAACTGAGCATCACCGCGTTGCTTCCCGGAGCGTCTTCTTCTTCGGTGAAGGTGCGCCCGAGCAACGGACGCACACCCAGAACGCGAAAGAAGCTGGCGGAGGTGCGCAAGCCGGTGAGGGATTCCGGCTGGCTGCCGCCGGTCCAGGTAAAGCCAGAGCCGCCCACAATGCCCAGGTCTTCGAAGGAGTGGTTCTGGGAGCGCCAGTCGAGGTAATTCGCCGGCGAGACCGCGAAGGTGCTCTGGCCGGGGAAGCTCTTCTGCGGCGGCCGGTGATAGACCATCACCAGGCGGGACTCGTCGGCATAGGGCAGAGGCCGCAAGAGGACGGAATTGACCACGCTGAAGATGGCGGTATTGGCGCCGATGCCGAGGGCCAGCACCACGACAGCGGCGGCGGTGAAGGCGCGCGATTTGCGCAACACGCGGAGAGCGTAGCGGAGGTCCTGGAAGGCTGATGACATAGTGTCTCCCCCGGGGGATTCAGACGCTTGGGACGAAAGAAAGCAAGCAGAGTGCCGAAAGAAATCCGCTGATCCACTGGGAAACAGCGTCGACGAGGCAGGGAGTGCTAACGCGGATGTGCGAAAGCGGTACGCGGGTGTTCGGATGCGAACAGCGGGGACGCCGCAAGCGAAGGCGCCCACGGCCATGGAAATTCGGGTGAAACGATGGGCAGCCCCGGCGAGGGCGCCGGGGCCTACCTTATGTGCAACCGGGGCATGCCGATCACCGAGCGCTGACGGCGGCTTCGCCCAGCAGACGGCTCAGCAGCTGCGGTTCGACGTTGCCGCCGCTGATGATGGCCACGCTCTTGCGCGAGGCCGGCAGCTCTCCGAGGCGAAACAGGTGCGCCGCTACGGTCACGGCGCCGCTGGGCTCGACGACCAGCTTCGCGTTGAGCGCCAAAAGGCGCATCGCTTTCAGGATCTCGTCTTCGGAGACGGTGACGATGTTATCGACGAACTGCAGGATGTGGGCGAGGTTGATTTCGCCGACACTTTGCGTGCGCAGCCCGTCGGCCGCGGTGCGCGAGGTCTGCTCGGGGGAGAGCTCGACCATCTTGCGCGCGCGAAAGCTGAGCTGGGCGTCGTTAGCCAGTTCCGGCTCGACGCCGACGACCTTGATCTCGGGGCGCAACTGCTTGATGGCGGCGGCCACACCGCTGATCAGCCCGCCGCCGCCCACGGGCGAGAGCACCAGCTCGACGTCCGGCATGTCTTGGAGAATTTCCAGGGCAATGGTTCCCTGCCCGGCGATGATGGCCTCGTCGTTGTAGGGCGGAACGATGACGTAGCCGTGCTGCTGCGCCAATTCCTCAGCCCGGGCTTTGCGTTCGTGGCTGCTGGGGCCGACCAGCACGATTTCCGCGCCGTAGCCGGCTGTGGCGTCGAGCTTGATCTTGGGCGCGGTGCGCGGCATGACGATGACAGCTTTCACACCCAGGGCGCGCGCGGCGTAGGCGACGCCCTGCGCGTGGTTGCCGCTGGAGTAGGAGATCACGCCGCGGGAGCGCTCCTCGCCGCTGAGCGAAGCGATCTTGTTGTAGGCGCCGCGCACCTTGAACGCGCCCACCGGCTGCAGGTTCTCGGCCTTCAGGAACAGCCGCGGAGCTCCGGGCTGGGGCGGCGCCGGGAGCAGCGGCGTATGCAGGGCCACACCGCGCAGCCGGGCCTGCGCCTGACGTACGTCGTCCAGTTTCACCATGAAATCATCATAACGGACGAGCACGCCGGATGACATTGCTCGCAACTTCCGGATATTCGAGCGGCGCCGACGGTCCTAGACTGGTGACATGGTGAAGACGGGGTCAGAATCCAGCATGGCGGAGCGCGTGGCGGAGATCGAGTGGGCGGAGGCCGGGGCCAGCTTGTGGCGGAACGGCTACGCGCGTTTGGGGCGAATCGTCGAGAGTGCGGAGTGCGAGCAACTGCGGGGCCTGTATGCGCGCACGGAGCTGTTTCGCAGCCGTATCGAGATGGCGCGCTACCGCTTCGGCCGCGGGGAGTACCAGTACTTCGCCTATCCGCTGCCGCCGCTGGTGAGCGAATTGCGGCAGGAGTTGTACGCCCGCCTGTACGCGATCGCAAACGAGTGGATAGCCAGCTTGGGACTGGCTGCAGATTTTCCCGCCGATCTGGAGAAGTTTCTCGCGCGCTGCCATGCTCGCGGCCAGAAGCGTCCCACACCGCTGGTGCTGCGCTATGGCGCGGGCGACTACAACTGCCTGCACCAGGACGTCTACGGCGAGGTCGTGTTTCCCTTCCAGGTGGTGATCGGCTTGTCGCGGCAGGACGAGGAATTTACCGGCGGAGAGTTGTTGCTGGTCGAACAGCGCCCACGGGCGCAGTCGGTCGGTCACGCCATCCGCTTGCAGCAAGGGGAGGCGGTGGTGATTACCACGCGCTATCGTCCGGTGGAGGGTTCACGCGGCTTCTACCGCGCCAATCTCAAGCACGGGGTCAGCCCGATTCTGTCCGGGGAGCGGTTCACGCTGGGCGTGATCTTTCACGATGCGGAATAACATGGCACCTCAAATCGGCGCCTGATCCAAATCGGAGATGAAGTGAATCCCGTCGACATGCTTACGGCGTAGGCGTTGATCGTTGGTGATAAATAGATCTACGCGTGCGGTCGCTGCGCACGCCAACTGAATTGCGTCGGGAGCTTTGATCGTACGATCGCGCCGAAGTGCGGCATACATTCTGGCTGCCTTGGGATCGAAGGGCACGATGACCGCTGCCCGAGCTATAAGAGTTTCATATCGATCGCACAGCTCGGGGTCGCCGGCTTCCATTGGCTTGACCAGAATCTCTCCCAGGGTAAGAGCGGAAGTGAAGAGTTGATCTCCCCGCTGCAGCATGCGGGCGCGAAGAGCCGTCGCCTGCTCGGAAGGCGCGCCGCGTTGCTCGAAGAAGTAAATGAAGATGTTTGTGTCCCAGAATACGCGGCTCATTCCCATCCCTCGCGCAGCCTGCGGACATAGGAATCAGCGTCTTCATTGGCCCAAAGCGTTTTACCGGACTCGCGAAGCTGCAGCAGGGGGTCGGGTTGGGCCGAGCTGGAAATCGAATCGGCCCAATCGCGATACCAACTGAGCAAGCCGCGGTAAGCCACAGGCAGCGCCTCCCTTGCCGGGGTGATCTTCGATCCCTCGCGTTCGGCATGATACGAATCACCAAGACGATAGAGGCGTCGCCGGCTGGGCGAAGTCTCGAATAGCATGCGATAGCGGCCTGGATTAGGCGGCCGATTGGCGACACAGTGCTGTACCGCATGGACGTAAAAGCCTGGTCGCAGCGGTTCCACGATATGTTCCTGTCTGGCGCGAGCGACGATCTCTTCGACAGAGAAATCCAAGCTCTCCGGATGCTCACGATGGAGCAATGCAGTAATGATCCAGACCTCGTCCGCTACCTTGGTTTCGACCTTCTCTACGACGCTCGCCATAACGAATCCTCCTTTCATTCATACATTACCAAGTATTTTAGATATGTCAAGAAAGACTTTGTTATAAGCTGTGAATGTCGTTTATTTTGTTGGAGTTAGCTAGATTTCCAAAATCACCGGCATGATCAGCGGGCGGCGCTGGGTGTTCTTGACGATGTAGCGCTTCAGATCCTGGCGGATCTTCTCTTTGATGACGCCCCAGTCGCGCTTCTCTTCCTCGCTCGACTGCTCCAGGGTTCCCATCACCACGTTGCGCGCCTGATCGAGGAAGCCGTTCTCCAAGGCGGCGCCGGCGAAGCCGCGCATCACGATCTCGGGATTCGACTCGATCTGGCCGGTGAGCTTGTTGATGGCGATGATGGGCAGCACGAAGCCGTCTTCGCTGAGGTGGCGGCGGTCCTTGATGACCAGGTCTTCCACCACGTCGCCGCGCGAGCCGGAGTCGATGCAGATGCGGCCTACGTTGACTCTTGCCTGCTTACGCGCGCCCAGTTCGTCGAACTCCAGCACGTCGCCGCTTTCGATCATCATCACGCTGCCCACCGCGCCGTGCATGCTGGCGGCCAATTCGGCGTGGCGCTTCAGCTGGCGGTACTCGCCGTGGATGGGAATGAAGTAGCGCGGCTTGACCAGGTTGATGATCAGCTTCAGCTCTTCCTGGCTGGCGTGACCGCTGACGTGCACCGGCGGGTTGGAGCCGTCGTCGTAGATCACCTTGGCTTCGCGGCGGAAGAGGTGATCGATCATGCGGTAAATCGCCTTCTCGTTGCCGGGAATGATGCGCGAGGAGAGCACGACGGTGTCGCCGGGCTCGATTTTGGCGTGCTTGTGATTGTCCACCGCGGCGCGCGACAGGCCGGACATGGGCTCGCCCTGCGTGCCGCTGATCATCACGCATACCTTCTCCGGCGGGAAATCCTTGATCTGCCCGGGATGGATGAGCTGGCCGTCGGGAATCTCGATGTAGCCGAGGTCCTGCGCGATCTCGGTGGAGTCGGTCATGGAGCGGCCGACCAGCGCCACCTTCCGCCGGTATTCGTACGCCAGCTCGATGGCCAGCTTGATGCGGTGGATGGAGGACGAGAAGCAGCTGATGAACAGCCGCCGCTGCGTCATGGCGAAGACTTCGTCGAACTTGCGGCGGACGGCGCGCTCGCTGGGCGTGTGGCCGGGGCGCTCGACGTTGGTGGAATCCTGGAAGAGCGCCAGCACGCCCTTGCTGCCGTACTCGGCGAAGGCGTGCAGGTCGAAGAGGCGGTTGTCGGTGGGCGTGGGGTCTACCTTGAAGTCGCCGGTATGAATAATGACGCCCAGCGGCGTGTGGATGGCAAGCGCGACGCAGTCCACCAGGCTGTGCGTCACCTGGATGGCGTGAATGGTGAAGGGCCCGACGGTGAAGCGTTCGCCGGGCAGAATCTCGTTGAGATCGGCGTCGTCGAGCAGGCCGTGCTCCTCCAGCTTGTCTTCGACGTAAGCCAGGGTGAACTCGGTGCCGTAGACGGGGACGTTGATCTCGCTCAGCACCCACGGCAAGCCGCCGATGTGGTCCTCGTGGCCGTGGGTAAGGATAATGCCGCGGACGTGCTGCCGGTTCTCGATCAGGTAGCTGATGTCGGGGACGACGATGTCCACGCCCAGCAGTTCGGACTCGGGGAACATGAGGCCGGCGTCGATGACGACGATGTCGTCGCCCCAGCGCACGGCCATGCAGTTCATTCCGAACTCGCCCAAGCCACCCAACGGCACGATATGGAGCTTTCCCGCAGGCATGAACAAACTTGGATGCTACCACAGCAATCGGGCGCGGGACTGTGACGTGATCCACGGGTCAAAGACCCGCGCCACACAGACCCGTGCCACAAAGCTGGAGTACGATTAAAGTATGGCGGTGCAGAGGTCCTGGCTGGCGCGTCGGGTGGAGAGCGCGCTCAAACGCGGCTTCGAGCAGGCGTACGAGACAGTGCGCGTCGATCCCGGTCATTACCTGCTGACGGTGCGCCTGGCACACGATCTGCCCATCGAAAGCTTTCGCAGCATGTTCTCGGTCCCCATGGAGACGCTGGACGCGCTGGCGCAGGAAACCATTCAGGCGGGGATGAAGATGGCCGCGGCCGAGGGTGCCGGGCTGGGCCTGTTCGGTCTGGTCACGCTGGTGCCAGACCTCAGCATTCTGGCGGCGATCACCATGCGCACGGTGCAGAAGCTCAGCCTGATTTACGGTTTCGAATTCAACACCGATGACGAGGTGGCCGAGCTCTGGGTGGCGGCGGCAACCGCGGCAGGTGTGGACGTCAGCCGCGAACTGGTGGAGAAGGAGATTCTCGCGCCGCTGGTGCCGCGCGTCATCCGGCGGATCGCGATGCAGGCCGGTACCGAGGTTAGCGAGAAGCTGGCCGGACGCATCGTGCCGGTGGTCAGCTCGGCGATCGGCGCGGGATTGAATTATGTTTTCGTGCGCGCCTGGGGCGAGCGCGCCATGCGGCACTTCCGGGAGAAGCACCTGCGGATGCGGGAGAAGATGCAGGAACCGATACCGCCGCAGTTGCCGAGCAGGGCCGGTTCACACGAAGTACACGAAGGTCCCACGAAGGTCGCAGAGTGAAAGTCGTTCTCATGAGCGCGATTTTGCTGCTGCTGGCGGGATGCGCGCCGCCCACGCGTCCCGTGGACGCACAGCGCGGCAAGCAGATCTTCGACGCCGGGTGCGCCGTGTGCCACTACGCCGATCGAGCTGCCACCAAGGTCGGACCGGGATTGCAGGGGCTGTTCCGCTCGGCGAAGCTGCCCAACGGTCAGAAAGTTTCGGAGAAGACCGTGCGCGACTGGATCCGCAACGGCGACCAGAAGATGCCGCCCTTCCGCAAGGCGCTGACCCCGGAGCAGATTGACGACGTGGTGGGATTCCTCAAAACTCTTTAGCAATCGTGGAGGTGCAGGCGCCCCTCGCCTGCACAGGCGAGCGCAGCTCGCCAGGCGTCTGCGGACGCTTTGCGTCCGCCGGACAGGCGAGGGCGCCTGTCCCCACGTGATTTACGCGATGTGGAACAGCGCCATCTGCTCTCCTGGCGCTGCCGGAGCGCGCTCCGGCGGAATGCCTTGCAGCCGCGTCTCTTCG
>DASUBK010000375.1:0-19478 GCA_035763305.1 Terriglobales bacterium
CCGATTGGGTGGCGCAACAGGCCGAGATCGCCTCGCTTCCCCTGGGGTTGTTTGGTGCCAGCACCGGCGCGGCGGCTGCGCTGATGGCGGCGGCGGAACATCCGCGGCAGGTGCGCGCCGTGGTCTCGCGCGGCGGCCGGCCGGATCTGGCGAGGCAGGCTCTGCTGCGGGTAGAAGCCCCCACCTTGCTGATCGTCGGCGGCGAGGACCGCGTCGTGATTGACCTCAATGAGGAAGCTGCCGGGCATCTCCAGGCCGAGCACCGCATCGAGATTATCCCCGGGGCCACCCATCTGTTCGAGGAAGCGGGAGCGCTGGACCGCGTCGCACAGCTGGCGCGCGACTGGCTTGTGCAATACCTGCGGGATTCCGGAACGCGCGCCGCCTAACGACTATTGCTGCTGCGGTTGTTGGGGCTGTTGCGGTTGCTGCGGCGTTTGCGGCGGCTGCCCGCCGAGGGGCGCGATGGGCTGGCCGCCCATGGGAGTAATGGGGAGCGTGCCGGCGTTGCCGCTCGGCATGCCCTGCGAGGGATTCAGCCCGCTGGCGCCGGCGCCGGTAAACACCTTCCCGGTGTACGGCCCCTGGATGAGAGCGCCGCGGTCGGTCATCGGATCGAATACGAAGTACCACTCGTTGTACTTCGATTTCTTGTCGAACACCTTGAGTCCTTGCTTCTCACTCAGGCTGGCAACACCGATGATGGCCCCGGCGCCGAACACCTGTCCGCCGCCCAGGCCCGAGGTGCCGGTGGTTTGGCCGGGGCCCTGCGATCCCGGCGCCGGCAGCGACGAGAGCCCGGTGCTTGCTCCCGCGCCGGTAATCACTCCCGTGCTTTGCCCGCCGAGGCCACTGCTCTGGCCGAAGCCGCTGCTCGAGCTCAATCCGGTACTCTGTCCCAGCCCCGTGCTCTGCCCCAGGCCGACGTTACTGGAGTTCAAGCCGGTGCCCATGCTCGAAGCCGCCAAGCCCAGCGAGCCGTTATTTAACTTCACATCCCCCACGTGCAGCAGCTTCCACTTCCCGTCCTTGGTCATGGGGTCCTTGTACTCTTTGCGCAGGAAGCGGATGTGGTTGGTGTCCTTCAGTTCGGCGACGCTGACCGGGTAGCGGCCGAACTTCTTGTAGAACTTCTTGATGGCGCGGGCGTACTGCGCGCCGCGATGGATCATCTCCTCCTCGCGGGCGCGCTGGTTGGCCTGGGCGATGCGCGGCGCCGCCACAGTGAGCGCCAGGGCCAGCAGAAACACCATGAACAGAATGGCGATCAGCATGTAGCCGGCGTCGCGGCGGCGGCGGGAACGACGATGGAAGCGGCCCAGGAGCATGACTTTTAATTTTAGACGTTGTTGGTTGTTAGTTGTTAGTTCTTCGTTCTTGGTTCTTCGTTCTTCGACGAACAGAGAGCAGTAAAACTACAAAGAACAAAGAACTAAGAACTAACAACCAACAACTAGCCCTGCGTCAGCGGAATCGTCTGCGGGGGATTGTTGGTGAGCACGTCCTGCACCTCCACCGCGTTGGCGCCGATGTGCAGCACCTTGTAGCGTCCCTTCACGATGTCGCCTTCCCGGGCGATGAAGACGTCGTCGCCCTGGGAAAGGAACACCTGTCGCGGTTGCCCGGGCCGGTTGGCAAAGCCGAAGAACTTCAGGTTGATCGGCGGGGGCGGCGGGGGGCCCGGATTGGGCGGCGGCGGCGGCGGTGTGTTGTTCGCCTTGTCAGGAGGCACCACCGGCTTAGGGATCTCCGCCGGCGGGGCTGCCTGCGCACGGAAGATATCCCGTCCCGTGCCCTTGTACTCGGTGGACTCCGCCTGCTTCAACAAGCCGAGCTGAAGCCGGGGATCCAGCGTCGCGGTCGCGGGGGCCCTGCCGACAACCGGCGGGCCGGTGCGGCTGCGCGGGCGACTGCGCCCCGCCGGGCCCTGTGCCTGGGCCGGAGGCGGCGCCGGCGCCGTTGCGGGCGCGCCTCCGCCGCTGAAGCCGCGCACCAGCAGCAGCAGCGCCAGCGCCAGCAGCACGCCGGCGGCGATGTTCTTGTTGCGGTTTTCGGCTCCCAGCTTCATCTACGCCTGTTTGCGCAAATACGTCTCGACCACCACCTGCAGGCCCACTAATCCGCCGCTGCCGCGCTCCACCAGGCTCACGTTGTCCACGATGAAGAACAGCCGGTCGCGCTCCAGCAGGTTGATGAACTTGACGATCTGCAGGTAATCGCCGCTCAGGTTGGCGGTGATTTTCACCTGCTCGAGGTCGGGCACATCGGTATCTTCGGCGCCGTAGTGCGCGGTCGACAAGTGCACGCCGCTCTCGGCCGCCAGCTTGCCCAGCTCCACGCTGATGGTCGAAGCCTCCGCCGGCAGCCGATCCTTATAGAACTGGTCGATTTGCGTGCGCGCCTGCGACACCCGCGTGTCCACCTGGTCGGGCGGGATGACCTGCTTGATCTTCTGCTGGACCTTGGCGCGGACGTCGTCGAATTCCTTCTGCCCGCTATTGCTGGGCCGCGCCAGCGGCGAGATCAGCACCGCGAGTGCGGCCACCACCAGGATGGCGCACACCACCAGCACGATGCGCAGCGAACGGCGCGCCTGGGCGAGATTGGCCATCAGTCGCCGCTCCTTCCCGCCGCCGCGGGCTCGTAGATGGCCGTGATCTGGAACTGGACGGCGTCGCCGGCGGTGCGCGCCTCGCGCGCGTCGGTGTTGGCCTCCGCGATTACCGCCGCGTCGCGAAATGCCCGCGAACGCTCCATGTTCTGCACCAGTTCGATGGCCTTGAGCCGCGACTCGCCGGCCACGTTGATGCGCAATTCGATCTGCCCTTCGTCATTCACCGCCGGCGTGATCGACAGCACGTGCAGGTGATCGGGCATGACCCGCTCCATGTCGCTGAAAATCTGCGTCCAGGAAAATCCCTTGCGCAGCATCAGCGAATTCAGGAACTCCGACTTGAGGCGCACATCGCGGTTCTGCGGGCTGTTCAGCAGCTCCAGGTCCTTCTTCTCCTGCTCGTCCAGGCGAGCGAGGTGCTCGCGCTCCTGCGCCACCAGTCGCTGCACGCGATGCGACTCGCGCCAGCCGCGCACCGCCGCGAACAACAACCCTCCCGCAACCACCACCGCCAGGACCAGGGTCAGGCCCCAGGCCAGCCAGAAGCGCCGCACGTTTTCGTACGGCTGGGTCGCGAGATTGATGCGAGTGCGCATGATTTGGGATTTCTGCTTTGCGATTTGTGTTTGGCCAAGACAGCGCGCCCATGGCCAATCACAAATCGCAAATCACAAGTACCTATCCGACGAGTGCCCCAACCACAGCCGCCAGGTACGATGCCGGCAGCGAACCTTGCAGTGCCCCTTCCGCCGCCTCGGGCGGAACCAGGTCGGCGACGCGCGCCCCGGTCTGCGCCTGCAGCGACGACCCCAGCCGCTCCGCCGAAGCCAGCCCGCCCAGCAGAATCCGCGGAACTTTCACGTTATACGTGTCTTCGAAGAACGCCAGCGAGGGATGAATATTTTCCCCCAGTCGCTCGGCCGACAAATCGCTGGCCGATCCCTCCTCCAGGGTGCGGAACAACCGCACCTCGTCCTGATCCACGATGGCCAGGCTGGTGCTGAGCGGATCCACTTTGACCACCAGTGTCGGCTCGGCGCCGCTCACCGGGCTCAGCGTCGCCAGCATCGACGGCAGCACCACTCCCGGGTAGAAGCCGGCGTCGCGAAACGCCGCTTCGTACTCCTCCAGCACCGATCGCAGGGCCACCGCCGCCATCACCCGCACCATGCCGTTGGTCCGCTGCACGTCATAGGAAATGGCGGCTGTATCCGGATCGAAGGGCAGCGACTTCTTCAGCCGGAAGCGCACCACGGCGTCGGCCTCCTGCGCCTTATCGGGCAGGACGTCGAAATCGAGCAGCGTCACCCGCACCGCGGTGTCGGGAAGGATGGCGGTGACATCCTTAATGCCGCCGGCCACCGGAATCAGGGTATCGGCGATCGCCTGCCGCAGCGATTCGGGCGACGGCACGTTGGAATGGATCAGCGACGGCACCAGCGTTCCCGAGGCCAGCGCGCGCGAAGTGTAGGCGTCGAGGGCGTCGCCGGCGCCGTTGGCGCGCCCGGCAATCACCCGCTCGGCGGTAATCTCGCAGGCCAGGCGCGGGCGGTCGGATTGGGAGCTTTTAGCCATTAGCTTTGAGCTCTGAGCTTAATCGTCGGTAGCCAGGTCCTGCTAGCCACAATACGGCACACTCAAACCCGCGAGAAACAAGCTCAGAGCTCAAGGCTCGGAGCTCACAGCTATCTCGCCGTCTCGATGAACGTGACCTTGTTGATCTCCTTCAACGTGGTGACGCCGCTCCGCACCTTGTCAATCGCCGACTCGCGCAGGAAGCGGATGCCTTCCTCGCGCGCCGCGCGGCGCACCTCGGAGCTGGGCTTCTTGGCCAGGATCATCTCGCGGATGCGGTCGCTGAACTCCAGCAACTCGTGGATCGCCGTCCGCCCGCGGTACCCGGTCCCGGCGCACTCGATACAGCCCTGCCCTTCATAGAACGTAATCTCCCGCCATTCTTGCGGGTTCAGGCCGCCGGCGTCCAGTACCTCGTCGGGGTAGTGCACCGCCGCCTTGCAATGATCGCAGATCACGCGCACCAGGCGCTGCGCCAGGATGCAGTTCAGCGCCGACACGAAGTTATACGGCTCCACGCCCATGTTGATGAAGCGGCCGATCACGTCCACCACGTTGTTGGCGTGCACGGTGGTGAACACCAGGTGGCCGGTGAGGGCAGAGTTGATGGCGATCTGCGCCGTCTCGGTGTCGCGGATTTCGCCCACCATGATCTTGTCCGGGTCGTGGCGCAGGATGGAGCGCAGGCCGCGGGCGAAGGTCAGGCCTTTCTTCTCATTGACCGGAATCTGGGTCACGCCGCGGATCTGGTATTCGACCGGGTCCTCGATGGTGATGATCTTGTCTTCGTCGCTCTTGATCTCGTTCAGCGCGGCGTACAGCGTCGTCGTTTTGCCCGAGCCGGTGGGGCCGGTGACCAGCACCATGCCGTAGGGCTCGGCGATGTAGCGGCGGAACTTGCGCAGGTCGTCCTCGGCGAAACCCACCACGTCGAGCGTGAGCTTGTGGAACTTCTCGCTCATCGACTCCTTGTCGAGCACGCGCAGCACCGCGTCCTCGCCGTGGATCGAAGGCATGATGGAGACACGGAAGTCGATGGAGCGGTTGTTGTAGCGCACGCGGAAGCGGCCATCCTGGGGGACGCGGCGCTCGGCGATGTCCAACTCGCTCATGACCTTAATACGCGACAGGATGGTCGAGTGGTGCTCCTTGGCGATGGGCTGCATGGCCGGCTGCAGCACGCCGTCGATACGGTATTTGATGGCCACCGAGTCGTCGCGGGTCTCGATGTGAATGTCGCTGGCGCGCCGCTGCAGCGCGGTGAAGATGGTCGTGTCCACCAGGCGGATGATAGGGCTGATCTCTTCTTCGCTGGTCAGCCGCTCGATGGAGATGGTTTCGTCGCCGCTCTCGTCCTCGCGGATCACGTCGAGGGTAAAGCCTTCGCTGGCCTCTTCCAGCACGCGCTGCGATTGCTCGGTCTTCTTGAGAATGTCGTTGATCTGCGAAACGGTGGCGACCTTGGCGGTGATGCGCCGCCCCAGGTGCATGCCGATCTCGTCGATCATCATCAGCTGGCTGGGATCGGCGATGGCGATCACCAGGCGGCCCTCGGGTGTGATCTCCAGGGGCACGAAGTTGTAGCGGAACATCAGCTCCGCGGGCACGTCGCGCAGCAACTCCGGCTGCAGGCGCCAGTCGCGCAGGTCGAGAAACTCGCAGCGATAGCGCCGCGCCAGGTCGCGGGCGCGCGCCTCCTCCTCCGCCGGCGTGCCGGGAAAGGCGCCGTTGCCGCCGTTGATTAGCAGGGATTTCTTGTCAGTGGCCATAAAACAGCTTTGAGCTATGAGCCTTGAGCTCTGGGCTCGCTCCTCTTAAGTCGGAAACTTGCTCCTCATTTCTATTCGACGGCGCCAATCCGCACTCGTAATCGCCACCGCTCCAGCACGGAGCTCAACACTCACAGCTCAGAGCTTGTTAGCGCACTCCCCCTGCCCCGAGGGTGAAAATCGGCATATACAGCGAAATCAGCACAAAGGCAACGATGGTGCCCATGACAATGAGGATGGCAGGCTCGATCAGCGACATGGCCGCTGCCAGCGCCGTCTGCACGTCCTCCTCGTAAAACTCCGCCGCCGAAGCCAGCATCGCCGGCAACGCGCCGGTGGACTCGCCCACTTCGATCATCTCCACCGCC
Source organism: Terriglobales bacterium (assembly GCA_035763305.1). Taxonomy (GTDB): domain Bacteria; phylum Acidobacteriota; class Terriglobia; order Terriglobales; family Acidobacteriaceae; genus DASUBK01. Next base: position 6,327 of record DASUBK010000375.1, read on the forward strand.
AGTTGCGGGAAGACCTTGGTCGCCTCCAGGCTGCGCGCCAGCGGCTGGCCCTCGCGTACCCGGATCGCCGCGTCCTTGATTCCGCTGGCGATGAGCCGGCTCTGCATCGAGGCGCCCGCGGTCTCCAGCGCCGGCACCAGCGGCAGGCCGCCGGAGAGCAACGTGGACAGCATGCGGGAAAAGATCGCCACCTGGTATTGCGTAAGGATGTTCCCGAAGATGGGCAGGCCGAGTTTGAAGCGGTCCATGGCGGCGCCCCCGGACTCGCTGCGCGCCCAGCGCCAGGCCAGGAAGATCACCGCCGCCAGCCCGATAATGAAAAATACGAAGTAGTGCTGGGCGGCGACGCCGATGTCCAGCATCATCTGCGTCATGGGCGGCAGCGTCTCGCTCTGCGCGATCTGCGAATACAGGTTGGCAAACTGCGGCACCACGTAGGTCACCAGAAAGATGAGCATGCAGACCACCAGCACCATCAGCAGCGCCGGGTATACCAGCGAGGCCAGCAGCTTCTTGCGGAAGCTCACCGCCATGCGTTGGAAGTTGATGTAGCGGCTCAACACTTCTTCCAGGTTGCCGCTCTTCTCGCCCGCCAGCAGCGTCGTCGTATAAATCTTGGGAAAAACGCCCTGCGCGGCAAACGCGTCGGAGAGCAGTTCGCCGCTTTTCACCCGGTCGCGGACATTCTGCAGCAGGCTGCGGAAGTGGGCGTTGCCCTGGCGCTTGATCAGCAGGTCCAGGGCGCTCAGGATGGGCAAACCGGCGCGAATCAGGGTAACGAACTGCTGGTTGAAGATGACGAAGGTTTCGTTGCGGACCTTGCGCCGCCCGCCACCCAGCTGGCCGCCGCTAATCAGCCCCCGCGGCTTGACGGAATAGACGAGAAATCCCTGTTGGGAAAAGCGGTCGCGCACCTCGATGGCCGAGTTGCCGCGCTCCATCTGCTGCAGCACGTGGCCGCGCTCGTCGGCCATCTTGATGACAAATTCCGCCATGAGCCTCACATAAGTCTAACACTTCAAAGTAGATCGCCGAATCTCGCCATCGGGTGATCGGGCCATCGGGTCATCGAAGTCGCGCCAGGCCGCGGAGCTGTCACCAGCATAGAGAATCAGACGGTGGAAAACAGGAAAGGTGAAAGGCAGTACGTCACAGATGGGCCGATGACCCGATGATGAGATGGCCCGATGACCCGATTCTTAGTTCCCGAGTGTGAGGTCCCCGGCCTCGACCGTCTCCACCCCGGCGGGCGGCTTGAACTTGAAGCGCTGGTCGGCGACGGCAACGTTCTCCTTCTGGTCGGAGAGGCGGAATTGCGTGGTGGTGCCGTCCACCTCCTCGATGGTGATGGAGCGGATGTGGCGGTCGGGCGTGATCTCCAGCAGCACCTGCGCGATGGTGTCCTCCATCCCCTTGGGAACACCGCGCAGCACCACGTCGGCGGCCTCAAGCGGAGCAACGTCGGGCGCCAGCGACAGCCCCTTGAATTCTTTCTCCAGCTTGGTGTGCCCCAGCAGGTAGCGCAATGGCGAGCGCAGATCGTCCAGCGCCTTCACCGGAGCACGACGCGCCTGCTGCTCTCCGGGCACGTAAAACCACGCCACCTTGCCGTCGGTGACGAACAGTTTGGGCCGCGGCTGGATGTAGTCCCAGCGCATCTTGCCCGGCCGCTTGAGGTACAGCGTACCCGACTCGTCGCGCGAGATGCCGTTGCCGCGATAGCTCTCGGTGAAGGTCGCCTGCAGCGTTTTCAGATCGTTGTAGCGGTGGTCCACCTGCTCGGCGATCTTGTGCACGTCAGGCTGCTGCGCCCAGGCGCAGGTCGCGAGGACGATGGTAGCCGCAAGCCAGGAAATCCGCCGCATGTTGTTTAGATTAACGGAATCGCTGAATCGATGCAGAGGGAACTCTAACCATAGAGGAGGCAGGAACACTGAACACGAAGAATTGAATATTGAAAAATGAATATTGAATATTGTGGACGCGACACATGGACGCTCGCGGTCAATATTCAATATTCAATTTTCATTATTCAATTCCTCTTCTTTTCCTCAGTGTCCATTGTGGTTAAAGACCAAGAAACGGGGACCGCAGGTTCGCGGTCCCCAGGGCTTCCTGCCAACACATCAGGGGGATCTGTCCTCTACGCCTTCGCCGGCGCCGCCAGCCAGCGCGTCGCCTTGGGCGCGCGCGGCAGGATTTCCAGGTGCAGCACCGCCCAGCGGAACGCCAGCACGGCGCAGGTCACCAGCATCACCACCACCGCCATCTCCGGCCACTTGGGCACGTAGTGCGTTTGCGTGGCCCGCTCCAGCGCCGTGATCGAAACGTTGATGCGCATGGTGATGAAGCCCATTACCGTCACCGCGCTCGCCCAGTACAGGCCGACGGGGCTCGCCTGGATGCGCGGCAGGTTGAACAGCACCAGCGGCAGGCCGATAAACAGCGCGATCTCCAGCCAGAAGTACGCCGTCTCCGGCCGCGCCAGGAACAGGTACTCGCCGGCGTGATTGCGCAGCAGGTCGGTGAAGCGGAAGAGCGCGAAGACGATCAGCAGCGGCGTCACCATGCGGCTGATCTCCTGCAGCAGCCGCGGATCGAGCTTCACGCCCAGCGAGCGCATGGACAGGTACAGCGCGATGATCACCATCGCCAGCCCTGCCGGCAGCGCCGACAGGTAGAACATCGTGGTCTCGTAGGGGCTGTACCACAGCGGGTATTCCTTGCCCTTGAACAGGATGAACAGCCCACCCAGGAACGACTGGTGCAGCGACGACAGCAGCACTCCCACCAGCACCAGCGCGATCAGCACCTTGTGGTGCCACTTGAGGTAGAACTGGCGCACGCCCTGCCAGGGAATCTTCTCCACCAGCGCGGGCGAGAATTCCAGCGCCAGCACGGTGGTGTACAGCATGATGCACCACACCACTTCGAACAGCACCGAACTGCGGTTCCACATCACCAGCGGGTGCCAGAAATTCCACGGCAGCCCCAGCTCCCATGCATATCCGGCGCATACGGTGAGGTATCCCAGGAAGGCGATGATCACCGCGGTGCGCAGGATCGGCCGGTAGCGCTCCATGCCCAGCAGGTAGACCGCGCCGGCAATGGCGAAGCCGCCGGCGGAGAGGCCGACGCCGCACAGCGTGCTGACGCCCACCCAGATGCCCCACGGCTGCCCGTCGGACAGGTTGGTGGCCGCCCGCCAGCCTTCCACGAACCGCAAGTAGGTAGCCCAGGCGCCGGCGCCGAAGATCAGCACCGCGATCGCTCGCCAGGGGGTCAAGATTGCTCGTATGCGCGACATGGTCAGCTCCTTTTCATTGCTCGTGTGGCTCGGGTCTCTGACCCGAGCGCGCCACACCCAACCTCACCGCCGCTTCTGCTCCGCGCGTTCTTTCGCCTCCGCCAGCGCCACCGCCCGCCGCCGCTCGGTGAACCAGTACAGCCCCGACAACAGCGAGCCGCCGATGAACACCACCGTCGGCACTTCGCCCAGCGCCGACGCGGTCAGCGTCGGCAGGGGCGTCGGATTCGGCGGGGTGATGAACCCCAGCTGCTCGAAGGGCAGGTCGGAGAGATAGAACACGCTGGCGCCGCCCAGTTCGTTCTCGCCATAAATCCGCTGCACGTAGTTCTTGTCTTCCGCCAGGCGCTTGTGTGCTTCGGCCAAAATCTCGTCCCGCGGGCCGAAGATGGTCGCCCCCACCGGGCACGCTTCCGCGCACACCGTCGGCTTGCCGGCCAGCACCCGCTCGGCGCACATATCGCACTTGGTCACGTACGGCGCCAGCTTGCTCCACTCGTATTTCGGCACGCCGTAAGGGCAGGCGATCATGCAGTAGCGGCAGCCGATGCACTTGCTGCCGTCGTAGCGCACCGCGCCTTGCGCGGTCTTCTTGATTCCGCCCACCGGGCAGGCCGAGGCGCACGCCGGATCCTGGCAGTGCAGGCACATGCGGCGCACGAACTTGTCGCCGCGCGTCTCGACCACGGTGAACGCCGTCGCCGACAGCGTGGGCTCGGGCGCCTCCGGCTGGTGGTGCGCTTCCTTGCATGCGGACGCGCAGTTGCCGCAACCGATGCACTTGGTGATGTCGATCAGAATCGCTTTTGCTTCGCTGCTCATGGTCGCCTCCGGGTCGCTTCTCCACGGGTCGCAGACCCGTGCCACACAGCCGCCTTAGTTGAGGAAGAACTCCTTCAGCACCGCTTTCTGCGCCGCCGGATCCAGCTGCGCCAGCAGGCCGGGAACGGGCAAACCGCCGTCGGCAGTGGCCGCGCCCAGGTTCGCCGTCAGGCTGGCCAGCCGCTTCATCGAGTGCTGCATCCAGGGCGCGATCATCGGACCCGCCAGCAGGTTCTTGAGATTGGTCTCCATCTCCGGCGACTTGATGGAGCAGATCCAGCCGTTGCCATAGGGGTCTTTGCTCAGCAGCGAGGGATCGCGAAGCAGTTGCTCGTTCACCGAAATCACCACGCCCTCGACCGGCGACATCAACTCCACCGTGCAGCCGTCGCGGGTCAGCGTGCAGAGCTTCTGCCCCTGTCGCACCCAGCGGTTCAGCGGCATGGTTTCCACCCGGTCCACCTTGCCCAGCAGCGTGCTGCCGAAGGCGTCCAGGCCGATGCGCGCGCTCTGCCGGCCCTCATCCATCACCCAGGAATGCCCGGGATGAAAGCAGTAGCCCTGGGGAATGTCGAAGCCGCGGTCGCGCACCACCTCGGGAGCGGGCATCTCGGGCCAGGCCGCGGGCTGCAGCGGCGCGTCCTTCCCGCCGCGCAGAAAGTAGGTCACGGTGATGACCAGCAGGAAGGTCAAAAGTACGAAGAGGATCGACATAGCGTCTCCTTTCGCCAGGCGGCTTGCGGCCGCCACCGCGAAAAGAGCACGCCGCAGACACATCCCCCGTCGGCAAAAACAAAGGACTTACGGGAACCGGAGGGTTGCCGGGCTCGCAAAACGCTCCGCAGCGGAGCATTTTGCAGCGCAGCAAAATGCAGCGGCTGGCGGAATTTTGGACTGCGCCCTATCTATATGTGACTTGGTAGGCTCCGGCGATGTGATTTGGTAGGCCCCGGCGATGTGATTTGGTAGGCTCCGGCGATGTGATTTGGTAGGCCCCGGCGCCCTCGCCGGGGCTGCCGCGTGCATTTCCCGAATCTATGCCGCGAGGGCGCCCGCGCCCGAGCGAGCGGTATCCGTGCGGACCACCACCGCCGCAACCCAATTTGTGTTATAGGTTGCAAAACCGTCATGCGACACAACCCCGCCGCCAGCCGCATCATTCGCGCCACCGCCGTGGTTGTGGTCCTGTTTACCGTTCCCGTGCTGCAATATCGTCAGGCCTCGCACCACTGGTTCGGCGCCATCCTGGCCAGCGAAATCCTCTTCGCCTGGTTCCTCGATACCTTCTCCGGCCACCTCGCCCGGGCGTGGTTCTGGGCGGTGACCACCTTCCTGGTGTCCGTGCACTGCGCTCTGGTCTGGCTATTGCTGGGCCGCTGGCCCACCGCCAGCGCTCATATCTCGGTTTTCCTCTGGTCGGTGCTGGTAGTCGCCGAAGCGGTTCTGTTCCTGGTGGTGGCTGGTTGCGTGGAGAATGAGGCCCGGGAGCAGGCGCTGGGCCGCCGCCCCACCGGCAACGACTAACCGCGAAATGATCGTCAAACGAAGTACAATCTGCCGGTGGCCGCCGGCTTACGAGTCAGCGCGAAGTTTCTCACTGCCGCCGCGGACGCCCGGCAATTCCCCGCGGCGGGTCCGCCGGAAATCGCCTTCCTCGGCCGCTCCAACGTGGGCAAGTCGTCGCTGATCAATTCCCTGCTCGGCGACAAGGTGGCCAAGACCAGTTCCACCCCCGGCCGCACCCGCACCATCAACTTCTTCGAGATCCGCTTCGCCGGCCGCCCGCGTCCCGATCTTCTTTTTGTCGATCTCCCCGGCTACGGCTACGCCAAGCTGCCGCGCGATGTGACCGCGGAGTGGCCGAAGTTCATCGAACCCTACCTGCGCGAGCGCGGCCCTCTCGCTCTTGCCATCGTGCTGGTGGACACCTGCATTCCGGTGCAGCAAAGCGATAAGCAGATGATCGAGTGGTTGCAGGCCCAGGGCCGCTCTTACCTGGTCGTCGGCACCAAGGCAGACCGCGTCTCCGGCAATGCGCTGCGCAACGCCCTGAGGAAGATGCAGGAGGAATTCCAACTGGAGCAGATCCTGCCCTACTCGGCGCGCACCGGCGTCGGCAAGGACGAACTCTGGCGGGCGCTGCGTTCTACCACCGGACTCGACCAAGAGAACGCCGGCTAGCCCGCCGCCGCTACCTGCGCCGCAGGTTTGCTGGCCGCGGCCGGCGCGACGCGATCGCGATAGCGCCAGTACGGAATCGCTTCGTAGAACCTCACCAGCAATCCCGTCGCCGCGAGGTAGAAGAACGCATCCAGGCGTAACAGCATGCACAGCACGCCGGCGCTGGGGATCACCAGAATGAAGTAAGTGGTCAGGAACTTGCCGAAGCTGGTGATTTCCTTCGGCGAGCGGCAGGTAACCTCCCCGATCGACGGCTCAGTCAGCCCCGCCAGTTCCTCCGGCGGGCGCACCTGGTCACTCACATTTTGCAGCCACGCGGTGAGCCTCTGGTGCAGCGTTGTAATGCGCTGCCGAATCTCGAACAGCGAACACGGCTCGGCGGCGCTGAAACTGAAGGTGCGCTGCTGGCCGGCGCCGTCGCGCCAGTCGACGTAAATCCGCGGGAAATTGAACCACGAAGGCGCGCCCGGCCCGAGCGTAATCGACACGATCTGGCTGGAGCTGAGCGCGAAGCGCGTCTGCTCGCCCACGAAGTGCAGCCGTCCGCGCGCCAGCAGGACAAAGCCGCGGTCCCAATCGTAGCTGCTGACGTAGTGTCGCGGATTGGGCCCGGGCGAGAAGCCCACCAGGGTCGACCGCGCCGCGTCCAGCTTGAGCCCGCTGTTCTCGATGCGCGCCGCCACGATGCGCCGCACCTTCGCACGGCCGCGAATGCCCAGCCAGTGCATGCTAAACGCGTAGAGCACCAGCGTGGCCACGATGCCCAGCACTTTCAGAACGAAACCTGCTGTGCCGACGATCAGGAATGTCTGCACCAGCCACGCCACCGCGGTCGCGGGCAGCACGTGCATGGCGATGAGGATCCAGAGCTTCTTGCGCGTGGTGCGTGCCGTCTGCAGGGCGCGAGCGCTGCCCGCTTCCACGGCGCGGCTGTCCACACCTTCATAAGCGATGGCGGGCGGCGTCGCCGGCGAAGTCGCCGACCTCACCAGCTCTGTCACCTGGGCTGCCGGGATGTTGCAGGCCGCGGCGATGTACTCCAGGCGCCGCATGGTCGAAGGATGGGTAAGCGTCGCTCCGGTTGCCCGGCTCCAGTGCAGCGGCATCAGGTTCAGGCTGCTGACTTTCACCAGGCCGGAAATGAGAGCGGCGCCGTCGCCCGTAGCGGCCACCGCGCCCAGGTCGGCGGTCTTCTCGAAGCGCCGCGCCAGCAGGTAGAACAGGCCGAAGCCCAGGGTGAACCACACCACATCGCGCCACGCCGACTGATCGAAGCGGTAGAGGAAGCTGGTGACCGCCATCTGGGCGCGAATGCTTTGCGCCGGACTCGCCAGCCGCGCCACCCGCATGATCCATCCCGCGATCACAATCAGCATGGAAAAAATGCCGCTCGGCAGGAGGATGATGGCCATCAACACCATCTGTAATTTCACCGGATGCTTGTGCCGCAGGTGGGTCAACTCGTGCGCGGCAATCGCGTCTACCTCCCGCTTGTCGAGCCGCTGCAGCAGGTAATCGGTAAACATCACGATGCCGTTGCGCGCGGCAAACGCGTTCGCCATCTGCGTGCGCGCCGCCGGCATGATGAACACCTGCTGGACCTTCACACCCACCTTTGAGGCCAGGGCGAAGATGCGGTCGCGCAGCTCACCGGAGGTGACCGGCATGGGCGCGCTGCGCGTGATGCGCATGCGCAGATCGGCGCAGAGCATGAAAACTACCAGGGCAAGCACCATCAGGATGGCGCCGGCTCGCGCGTTGGTCACCGCCAGCATGGCGCCGCCGATCAGCAGGTTCAGCGGCAGAAAAACCGTCCCCAGTTGCAGCAGCTGACCCAGCACGTACTCGCGGCGCGAGACGGTGGCGCCGCGGAAGCGCGCGAATACCGCGTACGAAGCCCAGCTCGCGCCGGCGTACAGCAGCGCCGGCGGCGCCAGGATCGCTCCCATCATGGCCAGGGTGCCGGAGATTCCCCTCACCCCGATGAAGGTAAACAGCTGGAGCAGGTCGCGCAGCGGGCTCAGTCGGGTCAGACACCACACCAGCACCGCGCCGTTAATGCACCAGTTCATGGCGCGGAAATAGGTGAACCAGGCGTCGGTGGGATCGCCGGAGGAGCGCAGCGTGGAACGGCGGATCCACAACAGTATCCCAAAAGGCACGACCACATAGGCCAGCGACAGCAACAACATTCGTTGCAGGTCGCTGCGGCGGTAGCCGTACTGGACGCTGACTTGCGCTGCCGCGGAGGTGGCCGGGAAGCTGTAGATCGCGTAGGACGCTGTTGACTCGGGATTGCGGGCGGCCACTTTGCCTTCGGAGCTGTAGATCACTGACGCTGCGTCGGGCGCGATCACTTCCACCACCAGCGTCTGAACACCCTCCGCCTGCATCGCCTTCAGCAGCGGCAGCAGGTCAACGTGGGCGGAATATAGCATTCCTTGCCGCGCCGCGACCGGACCGCAACTGCCGGCCAACTGACGCGCGCGCGACTCGGCCGCGGCTTTCTCATAAGCCTCGCGCTGCGCCGGGGTCCAGGATGAAATCTTGGGCGTACGCCACGCCGGCGGCGGCCCTATTTTTCCCGGCGCGCAGTGCAAGGCCGCGCCCAGGATCGCCGTGAGTTGCGCGGGCTGGCTCGGCGCCGCCGACATGGAGAAGTTCACGCTGGCCATGCCGGATTTGGCGATAGTCAGGCTGAGATTGGCAGCGTGGGTGTCTTCCGTCTCATCGTCATCATCGTCTTGCGCGCGTACGGGCAAGGCCGCAAACGCGCACACCAGCGCCAGAACTGCTATCAGCCGCCACGTACGAGGGGCCATGGCGTCCTCCATCTCTGCGGATAATTGCAGCGAGTGTAGGAACATCTCCGCCGCCGGGCAATAACCAAAGGCCGCTGGTCCCCTCGGAATCGTTGATTACCTCGGTAACACCCGCGGTCGAATCGCGCTTGCGGAAGCTGCGATTTTATTCAGCGATGCGATTCGCAGCGCACACCATCCTTGTGCGCTGCGTTACTCCCATTGTTGAAAATCATCACGGCCCGGAGTGAGGCCTATCACAGCGCTTTTCCCGGCGCAGTCCGACACTAAACCTGAGCACACCCGCGGCAGCGCTCCACCGCATCCGCCCCGGGGCGTGAAACTCTCCAAGGAGACTGCGCAATCATGAAGACTTACAAGCTGACGATCCTGGTGCTGATGATCGCTGTAGCGCTGTTCATCATCGCCCCCAGCCTGTCTTGGGCTGCTGAAGACGGCGCCGCCCTCTACAAGGCGAAGTGCGCTGCGTGCCACGGCGCTGATGCCGCCGGCAAGCCGGCCATGAAGGCTCCGGCCCTGAAGGGTCACGACGAAGCGAGTGTGAAGAAAGGCCTCGAAGGTCCCAAGCACACCGCTCTGAAGAAGGCTCTGAACGACGAGCAGGTCAAGGCTATCGCGGACTATCTGAAGGACTTGAAGTAGGCACTTGGCCCGCGGGACAGGTGTTCCACGTGGAACATTCGAGCGCAATCCGTCGCCATCCCGCGATTGCGAGCAACACCGGAACCAACCATCGCAATCCGGCTCCGCGTCGCTATGGCGGATTGCCCGCTGCGCCCCGGGTGCTTGAGCCCGGGGCGTTTTTCTGCCGTCGAGATTTCCGGAGATCCGCATGAGCAAGGGACTGCTGTACGACGCCACCCTCTGCATCGGCTGCAAGCAATGCGAGCAGGCGTGCGCCGAGCACAACAAGCTGCCGTACAACGACGCCATCGCCGCCGAATCGCGCCAGTCGGAGCACAAGTTCACCGTCGTCCTCAGTAAGGAAGACAAGTTCATGCGCCGCCTGTGCATGAACTGCAACGATCCCGCCTGCGCCTCGGTCTGCCCCGTGGCCGCGCTGCGCAAGACCTCGGCCGGCCCGGTCATCTACGAGGCCAGCCGCTGCATGGGATGCCGCTACTGCATGCTGGCCTGCCCCTTCGGCGTGCCCCGCTACGAGTGGAGCAGCGTCAATCCCAAGGTGCAGAAGTGCACCCTCTGCGCCGATCGCGTGCTGGCGGGGCTTCCCACCGCATGCGCGGAGGCCTGCCCTACCGGCGCCACCAAGTTCGGCGAGCGTGACGAGTTGATCGCCGAGGCGCAGAAGCGCCTGCAGGAAAATCCCGGCAATTACGTGAACCACATCTACGGCCTGGAGGAGGTCGGCGGAACTTCCGTGCTGCTGCTCTCCGGCGTGGCCTTCGAGGACTTCGGCTACCGCACCGACATGCCGCACGACCGCCTGCCCGAGCGCACCTTCGCCGTGCAGTCGCGCATTCCCGACTTCATTCCCCTGTGGGGCTCGTTCCTGGGCGGGGTGTACTGGATCACCCACCGCCGCGAGGAAGTCGCCAAGGCCGAAGGCAAGAACAAGAAAGGGGGCGGGCAATGAAGGCGATCCGCTGGTTCACGTTCTGGAAGACAATTTTTTATCTGATCATGGCCGCGGGCGCGTACGCGACCGTGTACCGCTTCGTCGCCGGCCTCGGTCCCTCGACTCATTTGAGCGACCAGTTCCCCTGGGGCATCTGGGTGGGCTTCGACGTTCTCTGCGGCGTAATGCTGGCTGCGGGCGGATTCACCCTCACCGGCGCCGCGCACATCCTGGGCATCAAGCGCCTGCAACCGATCGTTCGCCCGACCGTGCTCACCGCGTTTCTCGGCTACGTGCTGGTTTCGATGGCGCTGATGGTGGATCTCGGCCGTCCCTACAACATCTGGCACCCGCTGATCATGTGGAACCCGCACTCGGTGATGTTCGAGGTCGGCTGGTGCGTGATGTGCTACACCACCGTGCTGGCGCTGGAGTTCTCGCCCATCGTGCTGGAGCGCTTCCACCTGCACAAGCCGCTGCGCTACATCCATGCGGCGCTGGTGCCGATCGTCATCGCCGGCGTCCTCTTCTCCACCCTGCACCAGGCGTCGCTGGGCAGCGTGTATCTGATTGTGCCCACCAAGCTGCACCCCTTCTGGTATTCGCCGCTGCTGCCCTTCTTCTTCTTTATTTCCGCGGTCGCGGTCGGGCTGGCGATGACCATCTTCGAATCGTCGCTGAGTTCGAAGTACTTCGGCCGGCAGCTCGAACTCTCGCTGCTGAAGGACCTGGGCCGGGCGCTAATGGTGGTGCTGATCGTCTACTCCGTCCTGCGCTTCGAGGACTTGTTCCATCGCGGCATGCTGAGCAAGCTGCTGGTGGCCGGCTATGAGCGCAATCTCTTCCTGCTCGAAATTGTGCTGGCTCTCCTGCTTCCCATTGTTCTGCTTTCCTTCAAGCGCGTGCGCGAAACACCCGGCGGTTTGTACCTGGCGTCGGTGAGCACGTTGCTCGGCTTCGTCACCAACCGCCTGAATGTCGCGGTCACCGGCATGGAGGCTTCGGCCGGGCTGCGCTACATCCCCAAGTGGACGGAGATCGCGGTGACGGCGGCGATGGTGGCGGGCGGCTTCGCCATCTTCGGCCTGGCGGCGAAGTACCTGCCGGTCTTCCCCGAGGAGGAGCACAAGCCTGCGCCGGCGATGGCGCCTGCGAATGTCGCGGCGGAGGCAGATCTGGTCAGCGCGGATTGACCCGTTGTACCCCGGCCGACCGTTGTACCCCGGCCGCCTTCGGCCGGGAACGCCATGACCAAGGAGCTTACAACTCGCAGCGATCAGCCCAAGCGCTCCGCGCGCCCGCGTATCCAGGCGCTTTCCCACAGCGTCAGCGCCAAGCTGATCGTGGTGCTGGTGGCGGCCATGCTGCCGATCTTCATCGCCCTCGGCTGGGCGAACATCCGCCTGCACCGCCGCAATCTCGAGGCGGACACGCTCACCACCGCCGAGCGCATCAGCGACGTCATCAAGCACAGCACCTCGTATCACATGCTGCGCAACGACCGCGCGGCGCTCTACGAGATGCTGCACACCTACGCCACCGAGCCGGGCATCAAGAGCGTGCGCATCTTCGACGAGGAAGGCCGGATCAGCTACTCGACCAATCCCGCCGAGGTCAACCAACTCGTCGATAAAGGCGCCGAGGCCTGCTACGGCTGCCACGCGCAGGCGCAACCGCTGGCCAAGCTGAACCGTCCCGACCGCTTTCGCATTTACCGCAACGGCTCGGGGCGCGTGCTGGGAATCATCAATCCCATCGAGAACCGCCCCGACTGCACCAACGCCGCCTGCCACGCGCATCCCGCCAGCCAGCAGATCCTCGGAGTTCTCGACACCAACATCTCGCTGGCCAAAGCCGACGACGCGCTGGCCGCCAGCACCCGCATGATGCTGCTGTACACCGTGGTCGGACTGGTATTGATCGCCTCGCTGAGCGGATGGTTCGTGGTCCGGGTGGTTGGCGCGCCGGTGCGCGAACTGGAGCAGGGCACGCGACGGCTGGCATCGGGCGAACTGGGCTTCCAGATCCCCGTGCGCTCGGGAGACGAGATCGGCGACCTGGCGCTCTCCTTCAACCAGATGAGCCTGGAGCTGCGCGCCGCGCACGAGGAAGTCACCTCGTGGGCGCGAACCCTGGAGCAACGGGTTGAGGAAAAAACCTCCGAACTTCGCCGCGCGCACGACCACGTTCTGCAAGTGGAGAAGATGGCGTCGCTGGGCAAAATGGCGGCGGTGCTGGCGCACGAGATCAACAATCCTCTCTCCGGCATTCTGACCTACGCCAAGCTGCTCAAGAAGTGGACCCTGAAGCTGAATGGCGGCGATGACCCGCGGCGGCGCGAGATGGTCGAGTGTCTCGACCTGATCGAGTCGGAGAGCCGGCGCTGCGGCGAACTGGTGCGCAACCTGCTGACCTTCTCCCGCACCGCGCCCATGAACCTGGAG
>DASUBK010000376.1:0-17263 GCA_035763305.1 Terriglobales bacterium
ATGATCGAGAACGGCCAGGAACTGGCGGAGAAGCCCGCGGTGGTCGACGTTCCCCACGGCAAAGGGCACGTGCTGCTGTTCGCCATCAATCCCATGTGGCGGCAGCAGACCCAGGGCAGCTTCATGCTGGTCTTCAACGCCGCCATGAATTTCGATCACCTCAACGCCGGCCGCCAGATGCCGAAGGAGAACGCGACCAAGGCGGGCGGAGAGCAGTAGAAGCGTCGCCTGCCGCGGATTTACGCGGATTGCTGCGGATCAAGAGCAAAGAGAAGGCGATCCGCGATCATCGGCGAAGATCCGCGGTAGGCTTTTTCCGGTGAACGGTTCGGCGGCGTCGGATTCGCAAGTCGCTGGAATTGTCGACAGCGGAAGTGGGGACGTCTAACGCGGCGGCAACACTTCGGCCTGGATGCGAGCCACGTCGGGAAGATTACGGATGGGATCGAAGCGGGGGTCGTACTGCAGCCGGGTGAGCCAGGGATCGCGTTCCGCCGCGGCGGTTCGCAGCCAGCCGACTGCCTCCTGCGGTTGGTGGAGAGCGACGTAGATTGCGGCGATGTGGTAGGGCGAAAAGTACGAGCTCTGATGCAACGCCAGCATTTCCCGCAGCAGGGCGATTCCCTCCTGCTTCCGGCCGGCAAGGATATAAGTGTGGGCGAGAAAAGCCTGGCTCACGTCGGCCCGGGTTCCTGCCTGATGTGAATTCTGAAAGGTCTCGATGGCCTGCTGGTAGCGGCCTGTCTGCTCGTAGATTTCCCCCCGCACCCAACCGGAGGGAGGGAAGTCGGGGGAGAGCCGGCGGAGCCGCAACTCGGCCTCGCGGTAGCGGCGTTGAATGTAAAGGCCCCACCCTGTCGCCGTCCCTGAGCCGGCGCCGATCGGGTCGAGCGATTCGGCCACGTAGGCTTCGGCCAGCGCCGCGTCGGGCCGGCCGATGTTGGCGAGAAACATCCAGTACGCGTAATGCGCTTCGGCGGAGTTCGGCTCGACTTCGATGGCGCGGCGGAATTCGCGGTCGGCGAGCGCAAAATCGCGGTTGGCTTGCGCCAGGTAGCCGCGCTGGATGTGCGAGCCGGAGGACTCGGGATCCAGTTCGAGCGCTCTCTTCAGGGCAGCGGTTTGCAAAGGGAGCGCCTGCAGCGGGGACATGCCGCCATAGAAGGCCAGCAGACCGTAGGCCGCGGACATACCTTCATAGGGCGCGGCGTAGTCCTGGTCCGCGTCGGCGGCGCGCTGGAAAAAACTCAGGCCCTCTTGCAGCGATTCCGGTGTTCGCTTGCCCAGGGCATGCTGGCCGCGAAGATACAGTTCATACGCCTCGGCCCTGGGCACATGACGCGTGGCGATGCGACTTTGGGCGCTGGGATCGAGACGCAGCCTTAGCCGCTCCGAAGTGTCGCGCGAGATCTGCTGCTGCAGCCCGGGTAACTCGCCGCGCTTGATGTTGTACTGCTGGCTCCACAACTGCCGCCAGCTGCGCACATCCACCAGCTCGATGCTGATGCGGAGATTGTCGCCCTCCTGCTGCACGCTGCCGACGAGAACGGCGGCCACCCCGAGCTCGACGCCTGCCTGCGCCGGGTCCACCTTGCGTCCCTTGTACTGAAACGCCGAGCTGCGGGACATCACGCGCAGCGTGGGAATCTCCGCCAGGTTTCCGGTCACGCTTCCCGCGATGCCGTCGCTGATGTAGTCCAACTCGGGATCGTTGGTGGCGTTCACAAACGGCAGCACCGCGATGGAATCGATGGACTGCTGGCGTGACGATACGCGCCACGCAATCGCCGCAGCGAGCGTCAAGGAAAGGATCGAGAACAGGACCCATCGGGCAACGGTGGCGGAAGTGCTCGAGGCCGCGATGGCTTCCGGCGAGGCTTTCGCTGCAGCGCGGCTGTCGGCCGCTTCGCCGGCGGCTACCGCCGGCAAGTCACCGGCATCCGAATCCGCGGATGGATGGTCGCCATTCCTTGGCGCCAGCTTCGGCGCTACCGGCCCGACAAAGCGGTAGCCCCGGCGGGGCAGGGTCTCGACCCAGCGAGGATTGTCGGCGGAATCGCTCAGCGCGTCGCGCAGGCGCCGCATGGCGGTGTTCAGGCCGTGGTCGAAATCCACGAAGGTGTCCGCCGACCAGAGCCGGCGCTGGATTTCCTCCCGCGTAACCAGTTCCCCCGGTCGCTCCAGCAGCAGGCTCAGGAGCTGAAAGGGCTGCTCCTGCAGCTTGACGCGGACGCCATGCTTGCGCAACTCGCCGGTACGCAAATCGGCCTCATAGGCGCCGAAACGCACCACATCGCTCTGCGGGAGAGTAGCCATCCGTGGCGCGAGTCTAGCACTGAGGCAGGCCCCAAAGCGAAGTTATTCCCCCTTCTATCTCCACTTGTCCCAACAACTTAGCCCGTGAGCTTCGTTTGCGTTGCGGGCCAGCTCCCGGCGCTTGTGTAGCCCCCGTGCGGGGCGCACGGTGAACGTGCCTGGGCGGGAGCCGCAAAAGTCCGCCGGCCAAGGAGACCTGGGATGAACCGATTCAGTCGCAGCCTTACTCTTGCCCTTGCTATCGCAGCCAGCCTGACCGCCGCCGCGCAAAGCCGGGTGGTGCTCAAGGCCAACGTGCCCTTCGCCTTTTCCGCTCACGAACGGACCTTCGCGCCGGGCGCCTATTCCGTGCGCGAGATTGGCGCCAACCTGCTGCGCCTGGAGAATGGCAAAGGCGAAGGCGTCACCGTCCTCGTCGTGGGGCAATCGCCCAGTGACCAACCGAAACTGGTCTTTCATCGCTATGCGGAAAAGATCTTCCTGGCGGAGATCGATGGACCGCTCTCAGGAGGCATTGTCGACCGGAGCGCGGGCGAACGGGCGGCGCAGCGGCAATCGCGCCCCCGCGGGCATCTGGTCGTGGCGCTGAAGAAATAGCGAACGGCTCAATGGGTTCTAGAACGTGTGGGAACGGCCGGCCCGGGTATATTCCGGCGGCCTCCCGGTGGAGGCCGCCGGACCCGCTTAATGGATTGAGATCGGGACCACGACCGAGTCGGCGAAGTCGTTGCTCGGCAATCCCGAGAGCTTCACCGCGCCGGCGGCCCAGATGCCGTAGTACTCGTCGCGGATCGCGTTGCTGGCGATGGTCGTGTGCCGGATCGGCGAGGCGCCGTGGGCGGTGTCGCTGAACACCACGATTCCCGCAGGCTTGCCGGTCTGCGCGTCGTCATCCGCGCCATTGTTCGACAGCTTGTTATTCACCACCACGTTGTCGTTCACGTACTGGAACGGCGTGTGGCTGTGGATGGCGACGCCCGGCAGGCCGTTGTTGGTTGCGGTGTTGCCGACCACGACGTTGCCCCACGCGGCCGCTCCCGGCGGCCCGGCAAAGATTCCAATCCCTGCCGCGCCGTTTCCATTCGACAGGTTGTGCAGCACCTGGTTTTGGTAGACGCCTCCCACCCCCTCGGTTACCGGCGAACCCAGTTGGAACCAGTGCGAAGCCAGGGTGATGCCGCAATCCTTGCTGTTATCGAGCACGCGATTCTCGGCGATCACGTTGCCGAAGGTCGGGCCGTCTTCGTCGGTCAGCAGGATTCCTCCAATATTGTTCTGCACCAGGTTGCCCTTCACCAGGGAGTGGGTCACGCTCTGCAGGTGCAGGGCCTCGCCGCAATCGTCGGGTGAGTTGGCGCATTGCGGGCTGAAGGCGCCGTAGGCGTCGTTGTTGAGAACGCGGTTGCCGACGATGGAGACGCGCGATGTCTGCCGGGCGAATACGCCTTCCAGTCCTGCGTTCTCCACCGTGAAGCCTTGCAGCAGCGATCCGGCGGCGCCGGCCCCGCTGATGACGAAGCCCTCGTCGTGCCCGGCGGCGTCGAGCGTGGCATCGGCGCCCATCACCGCCAGCCGCTTCTGGATGAGCACGGATTCCGTGTAGGTGCCGGACGCGACGCTGACGACATCGCCGGCTGTCGCCTGGTCGACGGCGTAGCTAATGGTGCGGCATGGGGTCAGCGTGCAGTTGCCGGAATCGCTGCCGGCGGGAGAAACGAAGCGCGTGGCCGCCGGGGCCGCGCTGGCGGCCAGCAATGCCACCGCAGCCAGCCAATAGGACGGATTTGCAATGCGCATGGAAACACCTCCTGGGGAATGGCCCGTCGCTTGGGTGCTGCATCGAAGTTTCGCCAGCCTCACGGGCGTGAGGCCGAACCTCGGGTTAGGTTTGGCGTACAGATTCCCGGGACAGCCGAGCTCCCGGAGCAGCGGACATTATATCGTATAGCGACCTACAACTCCGGAAGACCGGCTCGCCGCCGAGGCCCGGCCTGTCGCTTTCCGCGCCATCGGCCGCGGTGGGCCCGGCCCTTGTGTTTCCTTGCCCATTCCGGAAACTTCATTTTGGGAATGGAGGGTTTCCTCTGCCATCCCGGCGCGGAACTGTTCCTACAATGCAGCCGTAGTCCTGGGCAGGAGCCCCCGAAGCGCCGCCATGCCGAGGATGCTGCTCATCCGCGAGCCCGCCACCATCGCCCTGCAGAACCTGTGGGCGCACAAGCTGCGCTCCTTCCTGACGCTGCTGGGCGTGATCATCGCCGTCACCGCGCTCATCGGCGTGGTTTCGGCGGTCAACGGGCTCAACAGCTACGTGGCCGAGCGCCTGGCCAATTTCGGCGTCAACGTCTTTTACGTCTCCCGCTTCGGCATCATTACCAATGCCAAGGAATATCTCGAGGCGCGGCGGCACAACAAAAAAATGTCGCTCGACGATCTGGACTACCTCGCCCAGCGCGTCACCTTCGCCAAGGCCGTGGGAGCGCAGGACTGGCGGGTGAAGGACGTGCGCGGCGGCGGCCAGAACCTGGAAGACGTCTTCATCCGCGGCGCCACCCCCAACATCATCGACATCGCCACCGACAAGGTCGCTCAGGGCCGCTTCTTCTCCGAGTCGGAAAACGAGCACCGCGTGGCCGTGGCCTTCATCGGGTATGACGTTGCCGAGCGCATCTTCCCCAGCCTCGATCCCGTCGGCCGGAGTCTCTCCATCGACGGCATCTCCTTCCAGGTGATCGGGGTGGCGGAGAAAAACGGCTCGGTCTTCGGCCAGAGCCAGGACAACTTCGTCTACGTGCCGCTGCTGACCCTGCTGCGCCTGTGGGGACCGGGCCCCGCCGACGACCAGGGACTGTGGATCGCGGTGAAGTGTTCGTCGCCGGCGGTGATGGTGCAGGCCCAGGACCAGGCCCGCGCCCTGATGCGCGCCCGCCGCCACCAGGCCTTCGACGAGCCCGACTACTTCGGCATCATCGCCAGCGAGTCGGTCACCGGGTTGTGGAACAGCATCTTCGGCGGCCTGGCCTCGATGTCGGTCGGCATTGTCTCCATCTTTCTGGTGATCGGCGGCGTGGTGATCATGAACATCATGCTGGCCTCGGTCACCGAGCGCACGCAGGAGATCGGACTGCGCAAGTCGGTGGGCGCGCGCCGCCGCGACATTCTCATGCAGTTCGTGGTCGAGTCGTCGGTGATGGCGGCGGTCGGCGGCTTGCTCGGCGTGCTGCTCGCCCTGGCGGTGACGGCGCTGGTCGGCCTGGTGACTCCGATGCCGATGCGCACGCCGCTGGGCGCGGTGGCGCTCTCCGTCGGAATCTCCACCGCGGTGGGATTGTTCTTCGGTCTGTGGCCGGCGCTGAAAGCCTCGCGCCTCGATCCGGTGGTCGCCTTGCACGCGGAGTGAAGCATGACCTGGCTCAAGAAACCCGCGCACCAGAACCTGGTGGAGGATCTCCGCATGGCGCTGGAGACGCTGCGCAGCAACAAGCTGCGCGCCGCGCTCACGCTGCTCAGCATCACCGTGGCCGTGACCACCCTGATCGCGGTGGTGGCGCTGATGATGGGCCTCGATCGCAACATCCAGGAGTCCATCCAGAGTTACGGCACCAACACAGCTTTCTTCTGGCATCTGCCCACGGGCCCGCGTTTCGGCCGTCTCACCAAGGAAGAGCGCATGCGCAAGGAACTGTCGTTCGACGATTTCCTCGCCGTGCGCGAGGCCTGCCTCTCCTGTAACAACGTCACCGTGTCGCTGTTCCCGGAAGACGAACATCCCAGCACGGTGCGCTACAAGAGCGAAGAGATCACCGGCCTCGACTTCCGCGGCACCACGGGTGAGTTCTTTTCCGTCTATGCCAACGCGGTGGTGCGCGAAGGCCGTGCCTTCACCGAGATCGAGAACCTGCACCGGGTCGAGGTGGCGGTGATCGGCGAAGACATCGCCAAGGGCCTCTTTCCCGGCGGCTACGCCGTTGGGAAGCAACTCCTGGTCAACGGCCACGCCATGACCGTGATGGGAGTCTTCGAAAAACCCAAAGGCGGGCTGGGCGGCCCCGACAATGCCGACAAGCGCGTGGTGATTCCCTACTGGACCTTCCGCAAGCTCTACCCTTCGGCGAAGCAGCACGGCATCCGCATCGAGGCCAAGCCGGGCCTGCTGCCGGCGGCGATCGACGAAGGACGGGTCGCGCTGCGCCGCATGCGCCGCGTGCCCTTCGACAAGCCCGACAACTTCAGCTTCGACACCGCCGCCTCACTAATCAGCAACTTTCACAAGATTGTTGGCATGGTGGCGCTGGCCATCACCGTGATTGCCTCGGTGGGCTTGATGATCGGCGGCGTCGGCGTAATGAACATCATGTTAGTCAGCGTGACCGAGCGCACCCGGGAAATTGGCGTGCGCAAGGCCATGGGCGCGCGGCGGCGCGACATCATCTGGCAGTTCCTCATCGAGGCCATGGCGCTGGCCGCTACCGGCGGTGTGGCCGGCGTGGCGCTCGGCTACGGCATCACCGCGGCCATCGAAGCCCTGGTGCCCAACCTTCCCGCTTTCGTGCCGCTCTGGGCGGTGATGATGTCGGTCACCGTGGCCGCCAGCGTGGGCCTGTTCTTCGGCATGTACCCGGCAGTGAAGGCTTCGCGCCTGGACCCAGTCATGGCGCTGCGCTACGAATAAAATCCCGCTCACAAATAAAAGCACTGAGCCCCGTCGTGGAAGCGCGGGCCTTCAGGCCCGCGAAACTCGGACCGGCGATGAATGGGCTTTGGCCCCTGTGGGCAACCCGCTGCCATTATGAGATAGTTCACCCCACAGGAGGCCACATGTCCCTCCGTCCCCTAGCGCTTGTTGCCGCGTTGCTGATCGCCCTGCCCTCGCCCGCGCAGGAGCACTCGCACCTCTCCGGCGCCTCTGCCCGCATCGGCACTGTTCACTTCCAGACCTCCTGCTCGGCCAAGGCCCTGCCCGCCTTCGGTCGCGCCGTGGCCCTGCTCCACTCCTTCGAGTTCGGCGCCGCCATCGCCGGCTTTCAAGAGGCGCTCGTCGCCGATCCCCGCTGCGCCATGGCCGATTGGGGCATCGCCCTCAGCCGCTGGGGCAATCCCTTCGCGCCGGGATTGAAGCCGCCGGCGTCGCTCCAGCAGGGACGCGAAGCGATCGCCGCGGCGCAGGCCGCCAAGCCTAAGACGCAGCGCGAACGCGACTACATCGCCGCCGCGTCTCGCCTCTACGACAACTTCGAATCCACCAGCCAGCCGAACCGTCTCAATGCTTATTCCGACGCCATGGCGCAGGTCGCGAAGCAATACCCTGCCGATACAGAGGCCTCCATCTTCTACGCGCTCTCGCTGGCCATGTCGGCGGACCTCGCCGACAAGACCTACCGCAAGCAACTCCAGGCGGGCGCGATGCTGGAGAAGATGTTCGCCCGGCAGCCGCAGCATCCCGGGCTGGCCCACTACATCATCCACAGCTACGACTTTCCGCCGCTGGCGCCTCGTGCCCTGGCCGCCGCGCGCAGCTACGCCAAAATCGCGCCCGACGCCCCGCACGCGCTCCACATGCCGCCGCACATCTTCACCCGCGTGGGCTCGTGGCAGGAGTCCATTGACACCAACCTCGCCTCGGTGGCGGCGTCGCGGCGCGAAGGCAGCATCGGCGAAGAGATGCACGCCAGCGACTACCTGACCTACGCCTACCTGCAGAGCGGCCAGGACGCCGCCGCGGCGCGCATTGTGCAGGCCCTGCCGGAGATGGAGTCGCGCTTCCATCCTGACGCGATGCCCACCGGCGCCGCGCCACCCTCCGCGGCATTCTTCGCCATGGCCGCGATTCCGGCTCGCTATGCCCTGGAGCGCGGCGACTGGGCGACGGCCGCCAAGCTCGAGGTGCGCCCCAGCAACGTGCCCTACACCGACGCCATCAGCTGGTTCGCCCGCGGTCTTGGCGCCGCGCACACCGGTGACACCGCCGCCAACCAGGCGGCGCAACAGCTGGCGGACATTCACCAGCGGCTGGTGGACGCCAAGGAACCGTACTGGGCGCTGCAGGTGGAGATCCAGCGTCTGAACGTGCTCGCCGCGGCCGCTCTGGCGCAAAAGGACAACGACGCCGCGCTGGCGCAGATGCAGAAGGCCGTCGAACTGGAGGACGGTACCGAGAAGAGCGCGGTCACTCCCGGTCCCATCGTCCCTGCGCGCGAGCTGCTGGGCGAGATGTATCTGGAGATGGACCGTCCCGCCGATGCGCTGCGCGAGTTCGAAACGACCCTGACCAAGGAGCCGAACCGCTTCCGCGCGCTCTACGGTGCCGCGATGTCGGCGAAGCGCGCCGGCAACGCGCAAGCCGCGCAGCGCTACGCCGCCGAGCTGCTCAAGATCTGCGAGCGCGCCGACCAACCGGGCCGCCCGGAGCTGGCGGAGGCGAGAGCTATGGCTAGGGCGCGGCCCGCCGCGACTGTGACTCCTGCCCGCCCTTATCGTGCTCAAGGTTTACTTCGAAGAAATGGTCCACGCGGTGCCAGGCGTCCCGCAAAATGTGCCCGCGGTCGAAGTAGTGATACTCGCCCGGGTACACCATGAAGCTGAACAGGTCGTCCTTACCCAGCTTCAATAACTGGTCGATGAGGCGCACCGACTCCAGGTAAGGCACGTTCACGTCCGGCGTACCGTGCAGAATCAGCAGCGGCCGTTGCAGTTGATCCATGCGGTGGATCACCGCGGTCTGCTCATAGACTTTGGGATTCTGGCTCGGCAGGCCGATCCGGCTGACCGTCCACCCGTTGTGATACGGGTCCTGGTAGTACATGCCGAAGTCCACCACGCCGGCAACATCCACTCCGCAGCGAAACCAGGTGGGATTGTCCGTCAGCGAGATCAGCGTGAAGAAGCCGCCGTAGCTCAGCCCCCAGACTCCGATGCGGTCGGGATCGACATAATGGAGCGTCTTCAGATAATTGGCGGCCATGTACGCGTCCTTGGCGTCGTTGCCGCCGATGTCCATGTAGACGCCGGTCCGCCAATCGCGCCCGTAGCCGAGGCTCCCGCGATAATCCGGCGCGATCACCACGTATCCCTTCTCCAGCAGGTACTGATGGAAGCTGTAGTAGACCGCGTAATTGCGCTCGATGTGCCAGCCGTCGTAGTTCTGGTTGATGCCGTCGCCATGAATCCACACGATGGCCGCATGCTTCTTGGAAGGGTCCAGGTTCTTGGGCACGAACAACCACGCCCCGACTTGCTTGCCGTCCGGCCCGGCGTAATGAATGAATTGCGGTTCGACAAAGGTGTGCTTGCGCACCTCCGCCGGCATCGACTCGCTGATCTGCGCCGGCTTTCCGCCCTGCCGCGCCTCCATCACGTACAGGTCCGCCGAGTGTTGCGGATCGGTGTGCTGGTAGACCAGGCGACTGTCGTCCGGCGACCACTGCGGCGCCGTGTCGGTGCCGCGCCCGGCGGTGATCATCGTCACCGTCGCGCGTTCCGGGCCGGCGCTTAAGTCCACGATGCCCAGGTGCCGGTCGCCGGGATGTCCAGGCTCGTTGGCGTCGAAGGCGATGCGGCGGCTGTCATGCGACCACTGCGGGCGCCACGCCTCGAACTCACCGCGCGTCAACTGCACCGCCTGCCCACCCGCGGCGGGCACGACATACAGGTGATCCCAGCCGTCGCGGTCGCTGATGAAGAGGATCCATTTGCCGTCGGGCGAAGCCTGCCCCGGAGAGCCGCTGTCCTCCGGAATGCTCCAGAACTTTTCCTCCACATCGCGATGCGCAACGCGCGGCCCGCCGCCGCTCGCATTCGCCACGTAAATAATGCGAGTCTTGTACTGGTTTTCCTGGTGATCGTAGACCAGGTGGCCGGCGTCCACCCAGCTCGCCTGCTCGTATTCGCCCAGTTGGCCCGCCGTCACGGGAGTGCCTCCTGCGGCCGCCACCACCATCAAGCGCCCCGGCGTGACCTCGATGTTACGGTAAATGATCTTGTCGCCCGAGTACGGCGGCATCTCCGGATGGTCCACGATGCGGAAGCCGCCGACGTAGGCGAGGTGCGATCCATCCTTCGACCAGCGCACGTCGGCGATATTCGTGGGGTCGTGCGCGACTCGGGTCTCCTGTCCCGAGGCAAGATCGCGCACCACCAGGTCGGCGCCGCTGTTCGGAGCCGTGCCGCTCGCCCGCGCGAATGCCACGCGCGAGTTGTCGGGAGAAGCCGCGATCGAACTCTCCGCCGCCGGCGTCGTCCACACCGCCGAGGGCGCGCCGCCGCTTGCCGAACCGCGCCACAAGTCTCCGTCGTGCGGAAAGTACAGGGTTTGGTTATCGCGGCCCCAGAAAAAGCTGCGCACCTTGCCCTCGGTGAACTGTGTGACCGCCACCGGGTCTCCTTGCCCGCCGGCGTCGGCGACGTAGAGATTGTCGACGCCGTCATGGTCCCACAGAAACGCGATGTGGCGGCCGTCGGGCGACCAGGCTGGACTATAAGGATGGCGAATCTCCACAATCTGCTCGATGGTGAGCGGCGGGACCGCCGTCTGGGCGGCCGCAGCCGCAGCCATGACACACGGAATAATGACAGCGAGCAGCGCAAACTTCTTCATCATGCTTCACCTGTCGCAAGGGGAATCGCGCGCCGAAGACGTCACCGGCGCGTAAGAGGACAGCGGCAGCCGGAGAGCATACCACCGGCTGCCGCTGCGGGTTAGAACGTCAGGCGCAATCCGAAGCGCGCGATGAACGGCTGCAAAATGCCCGGGTTGCCGTTCTCGTCCGCCGGTCGCAGGAAGTCCGGACCGAAGGTCGAGACCTTCTGCGTGACCGTGCTGGCGTTAGTCACGTTGAACAGGTCCACCATCGGCTCCAGTTGTACCCGCTCCGTGATCTTCGTCGGGCGGGAGAAGCGCAGGTTCAGCAGGTTGACCGGGTCCAGCCGAATGTTCCCGCGTTGCACAATGGGCACCGAGATCGGCCCCTGGTTCAAGCCGATATCGAACACCGCTTGCGGCGGGGCTCCACTCTGCGCGTCCAGCGGGTATCCCGTGTAGTGCTGGAAATTCGCGCTGAAGCTCACCTTCGCCGGAAGGATGTAAGTGGTATCCAGCTTGAACACGTAGGGTGAGTCGTAATCCAGGATGCTGTTGGCGGTGTTGATCAGCGCGTTGGGATTGAAGAAATCGCCGATCCCGGTGTACTGGCCCTTTTTCCTCTGCACGGTAAACCCGGCCAGCAGCTGCCACCGCGACGACATCCGCTTCTGTCCCGTGAACTCGACCGCGTTGTAGGAGTTGTGATTCAGCAGCCCGATGTTGGTGATCACCGCGTTCGTCTGACCCACCAGCGCCGGGTTCAGGTTGTACAGCGTCATCGGCTTGTTGGTGTAGGGATTGAGGATCGGCTGCCCGTTGTCCGGCCGGTTGGTAATCGCCGTATAGGCGGACGCCGGATTGGCCAGGTTCTCGCTCCCGAACAAGTCCTTGGTCGTCCGGTAGTAGTAGTTGACCCCCAAGCGGATGTTCTGCACCACCTGCTGCTCGTAGCCGACGTTGACCTCGGTCGAGTGCGGCCGCTTCAGCTTGGGGTCCACGTGCGTAAACGCGCCGCCCGCCGACTGCTGGATCTTCGACGGGTCGAACCATTCGCTGGTTTGCGGAATCCCGTCGCCGTTGGCGTCGGTCCAGTCGAAGGTCTGGCTGCTGAAGCCGTTCGGGTTCAGGTTCTCCGCCAGCTGCGTTCCCTCGATCACATCGAACTGATCGAACGACGCGCGAATGACCGAGTTGCCGTTGCCGGTCACGTCGAACGCCACCCCCAGGCGCGGCCGCACCGTGTTCCAGTCCGCCAGGTCCGCCGATTGCGGAAAGCTGCGCGTCGGGAACAACGTCGGGAAGTAAGCCGCCGGACTGGTCTGCTTGGGGTTAAAGGTGCGGAAGTGCTGGAAGCGCAGGCCCAGGTTCAGCGTCAGACGCCGGCCGATGGTCCACGAATCCTGCCCGTACAGCGCGGTCTCGTGATAGGTGCTGTACTGGCGCAGGGGGAAGTTGTAGGCCGTCACCTGGCTGGGCACGCCGCTGAGATAAATGGCGTTGATGCCCTGGTTGGCGTCGTAGAAGTACGCGTTGCGGTTGGTCGAGGCTTCTACGCCGAACTTGAAGTTGTGGTCGCCTCCCCAGTTGCCGCGGTAGTACGACGCGCTGGTGGCAAACGCCAGCACCTGCGCTGGATTCAGGAAGGTGTAAATGGGAGCGCCGGTCACCGTTTGCAGGTTGTAATCGAGTCGCGAGAAGGTGGTCACGCCCGGTTGCCGACCCAGCGGGAACAACTGGTGCATGTACCCGATGCGCGTATCCAGCACGATGTTGTTGCGCAGCACCGAGGTCCACTGCCCTTGCAGGATGTAGGCGGGCTCGATCTGCCGCCACGCTGCTTCCTCGGAGACAAACGCGAATCCTTCGTCGCGCCGGAAGAAGCGGTTCTGCTCGTTGAACCACCACACGAAATTCAGGCGGTTGTTCTTGGTGAGTTGGAAATCGCTGCGAATCAAGGCGTTGGTCTGGTGATTGGGGTCGGCGATCGGCGTGCCGTCCTGGCGCCGCACCGACAGGATGCTCTCCTTGACGTTGTACAGCCGCCACGAGCCGAAGATCCACCACTTGTCCTTAATGATGGGGCCGCCCAGTTGCGCTGTGGTGTCGCGCGTCATGATGATCGGCGAGCCCACGTCCACCTTGCTGCCGTTGAAGGTCGGCTCGCTGACCCCGGCCGACGTCCCCGCGCTGTCGTAGTAAATCGCCGCCAGCCCGTGCAACTGGTTCGAGCCCGACTTCGGCACCATGTTCATGTACACGCCGCCGACTCCGACCTCCGCCGGCGCGTTGTCGCTGACCACCTGGAACTGCTGCAGCGAATCGTGGTCGATGTAGAACGACGTGTAGCCGCCGGTCGCCCCCGGCCAGTTCATGCGCAGCCCGTTGAAGCTGTACACCTGCTCGCCCGGGACGCTGCCGTGCACCTCCATGGTCGACTGCTGGAAGCTCTGGTTGCCGGCCACGTCGAAGCGGTCCGGCGTCGTGCCCGGCGCTTGCGTCACCGTGGACCACGGATCGCGCCCGCTGGGAATGTTCTGCAGCAGCGCGTCGTCGAAGGTCGTAGACGTCTGGTTCGACTTCACGTCCACGATTGGCGCCTCGCCCGTCACCTCCACCGACTGCGATACCTCGCCTACCTTCAGTTCGGGGCGGATAGTCGCGGTGAACCCGGGATTGATGACAATTCCTTTTTGCACCCAGCTGCTGAAGCCGCTAGCCGTCACGTTCAAGTCATAAGTGCCGGGCGGCAACTGATCGAAAATATACCCGCCGTCCGACTGCGTCTTGGTGGTTCGTGGCGTCATCAGCGCGGAGCTGCTGACCGTCAATTGCGCGCCGGGTACGGCCGCTCCCGACGGGTCCGCCACCGTCCCTTGAATTCTTCCAGTGATGGCAACTTGTGCCCACGCCGCTGTGGTGAGCAGCGCAGATAGAAAGAGAACGAAAAGCGCAAAGAGCGCCTTCTTCACAAAACACCTCCGGGGGGTGCACAACCCACGCGGTTGTGCAGGTGCTTGGTTCGGGTGATCTATGGTCTAACCCGCCGGTTATGACGAGTCAGAGGAGAAACAACGAAAGGGCCGGACGAATTGGCGCCCCAACGACGCCGGTGAGGTGCTGTATAGCTGTTGCACCTCGTCCAAGTCAAGGTGCAAGCAGCGAAATGCGAAGTGTGGCGCGAAATGTCGTCGCTCGAATCCGGCCAGCTACTGTGCGATTGTGGGACGGCGCGTATGCCAGTCGCTGTGGGCCTGGAACAGATTGCCGGCTGTGATGCAGATTTCATCGTTCATCGCGCGTCCCATGAACTGCACTCCCAGCGGAATCTCCTCTTTGCTGAAGCCGCACGGCACTACCACCGCGGGCAGCCCGCACAGGCTGGAGATTCCGTCCGGCTGCGCGCTTTCAATCGGCTCCTCGCCCTCTTCTTCGACATGCGATTCCTGCGGCGGCTTTAACACACCCTCCGGCCGATCTTCCCCGGCGGCCACGAGGACATCGAATTCGTCGAACAGCTTGTCAATCCGCTCTTGCAGGAACGTCCGCACACGCTGGATGTGGAGGTAATCGGCGGCGGAAAATTCCAGGCTGGCGTATCCATTCACCTGCCCGTGAGCATCCGCCAGTTCGGCGCATCGCCCGGACTGGATCAAGTCGTGAAACGCCGACGCTGCCTCGATGAGGATCACCAACTCCGATGCCTCTTCGTACGGCCCATCCGGCACCGCCGCATCCGAAACCTTCGCGCCCGCCTTTTCCATGACCCGCAAGGCGTCATCAACTGCCTGGTTCACCTCCGCCGGAGCCTTCTTGAACACATTGGTCAGCCTTCCGATGCGCAGGCCCCGCGGCAGCTTCGGCGTCGCGCCGTCGTACGCGAACGCTCCATCCAGCACGCTGTCGTGGTCTTTGGGATCATGTCCGGCAATGGCCGCCAGCACCAGGCCGCAACAGTCGGCGGTGCGCGCCATCGGCCCCAGCTTGTCCATCGACCACGCAATCGCCATCGCTCCGTAGCGGCTGACCCGCCCGAAGCTGGGACGCATCCCCGAAACTCCGCAGTTGGTCGATGGGCAGATGATCGAACCGCGCGTGTCCGATCCCAGCGCGAACGCCGCCAGTCCCGCTGCCATGATCGCCCCCGAACCGCTTGACGATCCGCACGTCCAGTGCTCCGGATTCCAGGGATTGCGGCACGGCCCGGTCAGCGACGCATATCCCGTCTCATATCCCAGGCCGCCCGCCAGTTCGATCATCGCCGCCTTGCCGATCAGCACCGCGCCGGCTGCGTTCAAGCGCTCGACGATGGTGGCGTTGAACTCGAATTTCTGATCCGCGTACGGCTTCGCTCCCCACGTCGTGGGGTAGTCCTTCACCGCCACCAGGTCCTTGGCCGCGTACGGAATCCCGTGCAGCGGGCCGCGGTAATGGCCGGCGGCGATCTCCTTCTCTGCCGCCCGCGCCTGCTGCATCGCCAGGTCGCGCGTGATAGTCACATACGCGTTGAACTTCGGTCCCAGCCGCTCGCTGCGCTCGAGGTACGCTTCCGCCAGTTCCACCGGCGAAAGCTGCCGGGCGCGAATCTTCCGCGCCAGCTCCCGGATCGGCTGATACAGCGTGCTCTCATTCACCATGGGAGCTCCTCGCCCGCCGCGGCTGCGCAGCCGCTCTGCTTCCGACCAGCTTCAGCACCGGCGCCGGCGAATCGCCGTTCTGCACCGGAAAAGCGCGCACCGCTTGCAGCATGCGCACGTGGTATTGCAGCACCCGGCGGATTCGTTGCCGCTGCGCCTGCGATAGCCGCTCGCCCCATCTGGCGATCACGCTGCGCAGTTTCGCCTCGACTTCATCTCGTTCCGACGAAGCAGCGGATTGCTGCGTGCTTTCTTGCGTATGGGCGGAAACTAGCGTCGGTACAAGAAGACCGCCGGCGACGGTGAGGGCCGCGGCCCGGCCAAAGGAGCGGCGCGACACTGCCTCACGGGAGCTCGATTCGGTATCACTTCGCACTATCGCCTCCGTTACAAGTAAGCGAGTGACGGCGAACAGTTGTACAGCGCCGCCGTTTCCGCGGCAAGTGGGGGATCGGACGGTGCAGGGTGTACAGCAGCTGACAGCAAGCATGCTGGTTGAACGTTCAGAAATCACTGTATCTGGGACATCGCCGGCCGCGCAAAAAAGCTGCGGTGAAGCCCGCCAGACCCCGCAGCGGTGAGGATTCCTCATTTGCGCAAGATGCCCCGGTACGACGGGCGGGCGCGAACGGCAGGACTCGTGCTTCGATGCCGCGGGCATCTCGATTGCCAAGAAGCGCTTGAGTAACCCCGACACCTGTCGGGGCTTCCCCGGCAGACAACCTGTCCCTCCGTAGTGCGCCATTTCGAATTTTTCTCCCGAGCCGTTCTTCGCCGCCCTACGTCTAAGCTGTTGCGAGCGAGGGCGTTCACGATCACCTGCCGTTGTGACGGCAGTCACAGCCCCGATGTTCGTCCATTGGTAGGCTTCAGTTTGGCCTGCGGCATTGGTATCCTCGGGATGCAGGCACCTCACCGGGAGAGAGCATGAAAGGCCGCGTACTCGCCATGACCGCCGCCGTCCTGATCGGGACGCTGCTGCCGGTCGTGGCCTGCGCGCTGCCGGCCGACGCCCTGGTCGCCGTAGCCCACGCCTGCTGCCACCCGGTAACCGAGGACTGCGGTGGCGCCCGCGGCGCGGCGGTCTCCTGCTGCAGCTCCGCGCCACACCCCGGGCTGATCCCCGTGGAAGCGAAGTCGGCCTCGTCCGCACCGCCGGCGGTGGCGCCGGCGACGGCATTGCCGCCGGCGACCGCCGACTTGAGTTCGGCGGCGTTCCTGCCTATCGAAGCAAGTTCCCCTCCCGGCCAGGGTCCCCCTGGTTCGTTGCACCTGCGTATCTAGTCTCCGCTTCGTGACGGCGCGCGTGCGCCGTGGCCGCGGTCGTCTGCGACCGCGAAAGTCCGAAGCGGAGGAGTCCATGAAATCCCGAAGTGTTGTGCTGTTCCTGGTACTGGCCGGCGCCATGGCGTGGGCGCAGGGGCCGCTGGATGGCGCCGAAAAGGTCTTGCAGGCGGCTGCGGGCTCGATGCCTGCGGAGAAGAACGCCGAACCGATCACGCTCGACGAGGCGCTGGCGGCGGCAATGCGCGACAACGCCGAGATTCGCGCGGCCGAGCGCCAGGTTGCCGCGGCGCAATCGCAGAAGCCGATCGCGGGAGCGCTCGACGATCCTCAACTGATGGTCAAGAGCTGGGGCGTGCCGCTGCGCCAGCCCTGGAATGCGAATCAGTCGCAAAACATGATCATGTACGCCCAGTCGCTGCCTGGGCCCGGTAAGCGGGCGCTGCGCACC